>CANPVW010000176.1 GCA_947581745.1 Candidatus Benthicola azotiphorus | reverse complement strand
CGCGAGGCGCGCTTCCCTGCGGCGGTTCGGCGATGTCGGCCGGGTACGCGACGAGTGCCACGCGATCGGCGAGGCGAGGGTGCGGAGGTACAGGAGGCGGGACATGCTCGATTCGGTATGGCAGGACGTGAAGTTCGCGGCTCGGAATCTCGTTCGACGACCGGGGTTCACGGCGATCATCCTCACCACGCTGGCGCTCGGAATCGGCGCGACGACGGCGATCTTCAGCGTCGTGGACGGGGTGCTGCTGCGTCCCCTTCCCTTCGAGGACCCGGACCGGCTCGTCTTCATCTACGGGATCGAAGGGGGGATGCGGACCGGCAGCTCCTGGATGTCCTATGCCGACTGGACGGACTTCGTGGACCAGGCGCAGAGCGTCGAGGACATCGAGGCCGCGTCGGCGACGAACCCCGGGGCGATGACGATCGCCGTCGAAGGGGCGCCGCCGACTCAGATCGAAGTGGCGCGGGTGTCGCACGGCCTGTTCGCGACGCTGGGCGTGCGCCCGGTGCTCGGCCGCGGCTTCCTCCCGGAGGAGGATCAGCCCGGGGGCGCCAGGGTGGTCGTCCTCGGACACGGATTCTGGCGGGACCGCACCGGAGCGGACCCGGAGATCGTCGGACAGACTCTCCGGCTGGACGGAGAGGCGTATACCGTCGTGGGCGTGATGCCCGAGGGATTCGACTGGCTCGAGGCCCAGCTGTGGCTGCCTCTCGATCCGGGCCACGCGGACGACGGGCGCGGGATGCACCGGCTCCTGCCGGTAGCGCGCCTCCAGGACGGGGTGAGCCTCGACCAGGCGGACGCGGAGATGAAGGCGATCGCCGCTCGCCTGGCGGCCGAGTACCCCGAGACCAACACGGACCGTAGCGCCCGTCTGGAACCGATCGCCGAGACGATCGTCGGCAACGCGCGCACTCCCGTGCTGATGCTGTTCGGGGCGACTCTGGTGGTCCTGCTGATCGCCGGCGTGAACGTGGCGAATCTGCTGCTGGCCCGCGCCGCACCGCGGGAGCGCGAGGTGGCGATCCGGGCGACGCTGGGAGCCGGGCGCGGGAGACTCGCTCGACAGCTCCTGACGGAGAGCCTCGTGCTGTCCCTGATCGGAGGGCTCATCGGTGTGGGCCTCGCCTTCCTTGGCGTGAAGGCCCTGCTGGCCGCCGCGCCCGCCGGCCTGGCCAGGCTGGACGGGGTGGCGGTGGACCTCCCGGTGCTGGTCTTCGCCGTCGCTCTGGCGCTCGTGACCGGGCTCGCGTGCGGCCTCCTGCCGGCGATCGGCGCGACAGGTACGGACCTTCACTCCGCGCTCAAAGAGGGAACGGGAAGGCAGACCGGCGGAAGGCGCCACGGACGGTGGGCCGACGCCCTCGTCGTGTTCGAAGTGGGAGTCGCGGTCGTTCTCATCGGCGCCGCGGGCCTGCTGCTGCGAAGCTTCGTCGAGCTGCGATCGGTGGACGCCGGCTTCCATGAGCGCGAGGTGGTGGCAGTTCCGCTCAGCCTCAAGGGCGACATCTTCAATCCGGAGCGCGTCACGCCGTTCTATGACGAACTGCTGGCGCGTGTCCGGGATCTTCCGCAGGTCGAGGCGGCGGCGCTCGGCTACCAGCCCCCGCTGGAGGGCGGCTGGGAAACGAGCTTCGAGATTCCCGGCGTGCACGAGCGCCCGGAAGGCCAGCGGCCCGAGGCGCGTATCCGGCCGGTCACGCCCGGATACTTCCGCACGGTGGGCATTCCGCTCCTCCAGGGCCGCGAGTTCGATGAACGGGACGCCGCCGACGGTCCCGGCGTCGTGATCATCAACGAGTCTCTCGCACGGACCTTCTTCGAGGGGCGCGATCCGCTCGAGCACTCGATCCGCAAGTCCAACTGGTGGGGCGCGGACCGGCCGCGCGAGTACAGGATCGTCGGAGTGGTGGGCGACGTGAAGATGGACGGGATGGCCGAGCCCACTCCCTGGGCCATGTACTTCCTGCACGACCAGTGGCCGTTCAGCGACATGTACCTGTTCGCTCGCACCGCCGGCGACCCTCACGCGGTCGTCCCGGCGATTCGCGACGCGGTGTGGGCCCTGGAGCCGGAGATGCCGGTGGAGAACATTCAGACGTTCACGGAGATGCGGTCCTCGGCCGTGGCGGAGGAGCGCTTCCAGACCCTGCTGGTCGCCGGCTTCGCGGGACTGGCGCTGCTCCTCGCCTGCGTGGGCGTGTTCGGCGTCCTGTCGCACGCGGTGTCTCAAAGGGGCGGTGAGATCGGAATCCGGATGGCGGTCGGCGCCCGGGCGGCAGACGTGGTTCGCCTGGTGGTCGGAAAGGGCATCCGCCTCGTGGCGATAGGGCTCGTTCTGGGACTGGCCGGGACTATCGCCGTCACCCGCTTCATCCGCAGCCTCCTGTTCGAGGTGAGCCCCACGGAACCGTCGACGCTCGGGGCCGCGGCGCTCCTGCTGGCCGTCGTGGCGCTCTCGGCATGTGCCATTCCGGCCGTGAGGGCGAGCCGGCAGGACCCGGTCAGGGCCCTGCGAACGGAGTAGCCTCCAAAGGCCTGGCGGCCGCGTGCGCCACGAGCCCGACCATCAGGTCCGCGGCCTCTTCGTTCGACAGGCTCTCGCTGGCGAGGGAGCGCCAGGTGTGGAATCCGATCGCATGTCCGACGGCGGATCGCACGAGACGCTGGTCGTCGCCGCTCACGCCCCAGCCGGCCGCCAACCCTCCCGCCACTTCGCGCATGTACTCCCACCAGGGTGACATGACCTCGCCGACCTCGGGCATGGCGGGCTCGTCGCGCAGGATGCTCGTCAGCATCTCGGATCCGTCGCCGAAGTAGTCGTACAACTCCCGGAGCGCCACTCCCAGTCGGCGGCGGGGATCCCCGATGCCGCTCCAGGTCACCGGATCGGGCAGCGGGTGACCTTCCTGCCAGTGCGACGAGCACGCCGCGAGCAGGGCCCGGTTGTCCGGAAAATGCCGGTACACGGTGAGCCTCTGGACCTCGGCCCGCTCGGCGATCGCCGTGATCGTGGTCGCGGCGGGGCCGACCTCCTCGTGGAGCTCGACGATCGCCTCGACGATCCGTCGCTTCTTGTCGTTCACGCCCATGAAATGAACATCGCTGTTTATTGCTGGTTGACAGATACTTCATAATCAACGATTGTTGGCCTTGGTGATGATAAACAGTAGTGTTCAGGATGGCAACACTGACTCAGCTTGAGTCTGAAAGGAGATCGTATGTTGTCCCCGCTTCCCACTCCCCGATCCTGGCTCATCCCGCTGGCGCTGCTATTGAGCGCTTCGGCGTGCGCGTCGGAGAACTCGGACGCGTCCAGGAGCGACGACGGATCGCAGAGCGCCGCCGCGCCGCACGTGTATCGAGGCACTCCGGCGGAGCTCGGCAACGGCACCGTGAACACCTACGTCGAGACGGATGCGACCGGGAACCTGGCGGCCATCGGTGTGCGTTTCACCGCCTCGATGCTGACGGACATCCCCTCCGAGCCGGATGGAACGGCCCCGTGCTTCGACGCCAACGGAGACGGGGTGGAGGATCCGATGACGGAATGCTTCGTGATGC
>CANPVW010000175.1 GCA_947581745.1 Candidatus Benthicola azotiphorus | reverse complement strand
CCGGGCCGTGAATCGCGCGAGGGAAGTGCCGGTCCGCAGCTTCTACTTCGACCTGCTCGAGTTCGAGCGGCGTTCCCCGGAGCACCAGACGACGAACACGCCCGCCGTGAACCTGATGTACGCTCTCGAGGCGCAGCTGGCGCGCATTGAGGCCGAGGGGTTGGAGAATCGGTGGGCGCGTCACCGGGCCATGGCTGAGCGGACCTGGGAATGGGTCGTGGACCTGTCCAGACGGACGGGCCGGGGTTTCGGGGTCCTGGCCCCGGAGGGGTTCCGCTCGCCGACCGTGACATCGGTCGTTCTTCCCGCCGGACTTTCCGGCCCGGACATTGTGGCCGCGGCGGTCTCGCGGGGCTTCACCCTCGCCCCCGGATACGGGAAGCTCAAGCCCACGACACTCCGGATCGGACACATGGGCGACCACACGGTCGCCGAGCTCGAGGCCCTTCTCGCGGTTCTCGAAGATCTGATCGACCAGCGCCTCGGCGGTTCGCGATGAATGCCCGGCCAAGGGTGATACTGGCGGATCCGCTCGCGAAGGAGGGCGTGGCCGTCCTCGAGGCCGGCGGTCTTCTGGAGGTGGAAGACTGCTCGTCGCGCGGCCGTTCGGAGCTCGAGAAGAGCCTGGCGGGAGCGGCCGCGCTGATCGTTCGCAGCGGGACGCTGGCCGACGAGGCCCTGATCGCCGTCGGCGAACGACTGAAGGTCGTGGGCCGCGCGGGTGTCGGGCTCGACAACATCGACGTGGAGGCGGCCACCCGCAGGGGAATCGCGGTGATGAACGCCCCGGCGGGGAATACGGTATCCACGGCCGAGCTGGCGTTCGCCCTGCTGTTGTCCGCGGCCCGCCACATCCCGGAGGCGGATCGATCTCTTCGGGATGGACAGTGGGATCGCAGTTCCTTCCGTGGGCCTCAGCTGGCCGGAAAGACGCTCGGCGTGGTCGGCGCCGGCCGCATCGGGGCGGCCGTCATCCAGCGGGCGCGAGCCTTCGGCCTGAAGGTGATCGTCTCGGATCCTTACGTGACGGAAGAGCGGGCCCGGGACCTCTACGTGGAACTGATGGACCTGGACGCCATGATCCCGGTGGTCGACTTCCTCACCCTGCACGTGCCGCTCACCCCTGAGACCGAAGGACTGATGGACGCGAGGCGGCTCGCGATGCTGCAGCCGCACGCCGTCCTCGTGAACGCTGCCCGGGGAGGGATCGTCGACGAACGGGCGCTCGCCGCGGCCCTCCGCGAGGGGCGGCTGGCCGCCGCGGCGCTGGACGTCTATGACGTCGAGCCTTTGCCCGCCGACCATCCTCTGCGCGACGCCCCCAATCTGGTGCTGACGCCCCACCTCGGGGCGGCGACCCACGACGCGCAGCGGGAAGTGGCGATAGAGATCGCCACGGCCGTCCGTGCCGCACTGCTGGACGGGGACTACGGCGCGGCGGTCAACATGCCGCCCTATCATCCGGCCGATCGCGATCGACTGAAGCCGGTGCTCGATCTGGCCGAACGGTTGGGCTCGGTGCTGGGCGAGGTGATGCCGGGCGGCATTCGAGAGGTCTCGGTGAGCTATGGCGGAGAGGCGCAGCGCGGGTTGAGGCTGATCTCTTCCGCCGTCCTGATCGGACTCTGGAAGGGACGGCTCGACTTCTCGCCGAACCTCATCAGCGCCCTTCCGCTGGCTCGCGAGCGGGGGATTTCCGTTTCCCGGTCGAGGGTCGGCGAGGTGACCGGCTATCGGGCGATGCTGGAAGTCTCGTCGCGGGCGGGCGACGAAAGCCACGCGGTGACCGGTGGGGTGGAGGAGGGGGGAGCCCTGAGACTCCTGAGGATCGACGGATCGCGCGTGGAAGTGGAGCCACGGGGTCACCTCCTGATATTCAGGAACCGGGACGAGCCCGGGGTCGTGGGAGAGGTGGGCACGCTCCTCGGAGCGGCGGGCGTCAACATCGCCGAGTTCCACCAGGCCCGGGACCCGGAGGCCGGCGAGGCCCTCGCCGTGCTGGCGCTGGACGAAGCCCCCGGACCAGACCTCCTGTCGGAGCTCAGGGCGCTCCCGGCGATACTCGTTGCCCGGGCGGTGAGGTTGGAAGGCTGAGAGGTCAGTAGGTAGGCAGGGACGGGTCGATCCGGCGGGCCCACTCGTTGATCCCCCCGCGCAGGTTCAGGGCACGATCGAACCCCAGGGATGCCAGCTGCTGCACGGCTATCGCACTTCGGTGCCCCGTCCGGCAGTAGACCACGAGATCCCGATCCCGATCCAGCTCGTCCAGGACCTCCTGAAGCCTGCCGAGCGGGACCAGCCTCGCGCCGTAGGCCCCCAGGTTGCTGATTCGCCATTCGTGTGACTCCCTGACGTCCAGGATCGCCGGCGGACGTCCGGAGTCGAGGCGTCCCCGGAGCTCCTCGACATCGATCTCGGCCACGCGCGGGCGCTCGAGCGGCTCATCGAGAAACTCGCCGGCCCCGCCGCAGAACTGCTCGTAGTCGATCAATGCGGTGACGGTGGGCTCGTCCCCGCATACGGCGCAGTCGGGATCGCGCCGGAGCTCCACCTCTCGGAACTGCATCGACAACGAGTCCACCAGGAGGAGTCGCCCGACCAGCGGATCGCCGATTCCCAGGATCAGCTTGATCGCCTCGGTAGCCTGAATCGTCCCCACGAGACCGGGGAGGACGCCGAGAACTCCGGCTTCCGAGCAGCTCGGCACCGCATCGGGTGGAGGCGGGTCCCGAAACAGGCAGCGGTAGCACGGTCCGGACGGATGGGCGAACACGGACGCCTGTCCCTCGAATCGGAAGACCGCGCCGTACACGAACGGAATGCCGAGCAGCACGCACGCGTCGTTGACGAGGTAACGAGTGGGGAAGTTGTCGGATCCGTCCACGACGACATCCCAGCCCTCGAGGATCCCGAGCGCGTTGGCCGAGTCGAGCCGCACCTGGTGCTGTTCTACCCTCACGTCCGGGTTCAGCCGCGCGATCCGGAGCTGGGCCGATTCCGTCTTCGGACGTCCGACGGAAGGTGTGTCGTGCAGGACCTGTCTCTGCAGGTTGCTCAGCTCCACGACGTCCCCGTCCACGATTCCCAGCTTCCCGATGCCCGCCGCCGCCAGGTACTGTGCGGCCGGAGATCCCAGCCCCCCGGCTCCGACGAGGAGTATCGACGCGTCTTTCAAACGCCTCTGCCCCTCCGGTCCGACGCGCGGCAGTATGATCTGCCGGTGATAGCGCAGGGTCTCTTCCGGGGTCAGATCCACCGGCTTTCTCACAGGGCTCGGTCCACCCGCGATGCACGAGCGACCATCGATCTCACACCGCCACGGCCAGCGAGGCTCGAATGGCCGTGTAGTTCTCCTCGATCGTTCCCGGCCCCCGGAACACGGACGAGCCTGCGACCAGGACGTCGGCGCCCGCCGCGGCGGCCTGCCGCGCATTGGAAACGCCGATTCCCCCGTCCACCTCCACGTGCAGCGAGTCGATGTTCATCTCCGCCTGCATCCGGCGCACTCGTGCCACCTTGTCCAGCACTTCCGGGATGAACTGCTGTCCGCCGAACCCGGGATTGACGGTCATGCAGAGCACGAGGTCGATCGCCGGCAGCATCTCCCGCAGCGTGTCGGGCGGCGTGGACGGGTTGAGGGCGACGCCTGCCCGGCAGCCGAGACGTCGGATCTCGTGAATGTCACGGTGGAGGTGGGGAGACACTTCCTGGTGGATCGTGATGAGGTCCGCACCGGCTTTCGCAAACAGTTCCAGGAAGGGTCCGGGATTGTCCATCATCAGGTGCACGTCCAGGAAAGAATCGGACACCGCCCGCAGCGACTCGAGCACCGGGAGGCCGATCGACAGATTGGGCACGAAATGGCCGTCCATCACGTCGACGTGGAACCAGCCGGCTCCCGCCCCTTCGGCTTGCCGGACCTGGTCGCCCAACCGGGCGAAGTCGGCGGCGAGGATCGACGGAGCCAGCACGACGGCGGCCATCAGATCACCCCCAGCCGCTTGCCGACCCTGTCCAGGGCGTCGAGCGCGCGGTCCAGGTGCTCGATCTCGTGGGCCGCGGAAACCTGGCACCGGATGCGAGCCTCTCCCCTCGGGACCACGGGAAATCCGAACCCGATCACGAAAACTCCTTCGTCCAGCAGTTCCCGACTCAACCGCATGGCCGCCGCGGTCTCGCCGATCACCACCGGCACGATCGGCGTGTCGCCTTCGATCGGCTCGAATCCGAGACCGACCAGGTTGCGGCGGAAGTACCGGGTGTTGTCCCGAAGCTTCTGCACGCGCTCCGGATGTGCTTCGAGATAATCGATCGCGGCGAGCGCCCCGCAGGCCGAGTGGGGCGGGATCGCGTTGGTGAACAGCTGCGTGCGCGAGCGTTGCACCAGGTAGTCCACGACGGGCCTGCTGCTGGCCGTGAAACCGCCGGCCATGCCACCCAGCGCCTTGCCGAGCGTCGAAGTGACGATGTCCACCTCTCCGTGCATTCCGAAGTGCTCGGGCGTTCCCCTGCCCGTGTCGCCGAGGACACCCGTCGCGTGGGAGTCGTCCACCGTGAGGATGGCGTCGTAGCGGTCACACAGCTCCCGGATCACGGGAAGGGGGGCGATCTCCCCCTCCATGCTGAACACGCCGTCCGTCATCACCAGTCGGTGACGTCTGTTCTCGGTATTCTTGAGGGCCGACTCGAGCGAGTCCATGTCCATGTGGCGGTATACGAGGCGCTCGGCCTTGCACAGTCGAATTCCGTCGATGATCGACGCGTGGTTCAGCTCGTCGCTGATCAGCGCGTCCTCCTCTCCGAGGAGTGGGGCGAACAGGCCGCCGTTGGCGTTCCAGCAGGAGGTGTAGGTGATCGCCGCTTCGGTCTCCAGGAAGTCTGCGATTCGATCTTCGAGGGCCCGGTGCACGTCCCAGGTACCGCAGATGAAGCGCACGGACGCGGTTCCGGCGCCATATCGGGCCGCTCCCTCCCTCACCGCTTCCACGACCTCCGGAACGTCGCACAGGCCGACGTAGTTGTTCGAGCACAGGTTGATCGTCTCGCCGTGCTCCTCGAGCCGAACCACCGCTCCCTGCATGCCCATGATGTGCAGGAGCACCTTGTACACTCCCTGCTCCTGCATCTCGGCGAGTTCGCCGGCCAGCCTGAGGTTGAGGCCTTCATTCACGGCGCTGCCGGATACGTCGGCTTCCTTGTAGAGGACCATTCTGCTGCCTCCGCTGATTCAGTCGTCGTAGTAGTCTTCGATGTCCCGCTCGGTCACCCAGGCCGTGTCGACCCGGATCACCGGCCGTGAGCCGAACGCCCCGCACAGGCTGAACCCGCCGAGCGTTCCCTCGACGAACAGGCGGCGTCCCGAATCCACCTGCGAGCGGACCGCGGCGCCAGCCCCCTGCAGCGCGAATGGACGCTGATTGCCGATCCATCCCGGCCCGAACAGCAGACACCCGCCCGCTTCGGCGACGGTTCCCTCGCCCCTGGCCCGCATGGGCGAAAAACGGCCGCTGTCCACGACCACGAGCGTTCCCAGATCCAGACCGTCGGCCGAAACGCCGTAGCGGCCCGCGACGTCGATCTGCAGCGCCCGGGCCTCGTAGAAGGACACGGGACTGTCGGAGCACATCGCGTCGTACACGCTTCGCCGGGCCGAGAGCCGGATCGCCGAACCTTCGATTCGCACCACGGCCGTGTCCAGCCGGCCACACGCGTCGGGCGACACCGGTCCCGCGAACTCGAAGGAGAACGTCCGGCCCGCCACGACCGTATCCGGGAAGGCTGCCCACGTGACCACGGCGGCACTCTCGGTCGGTTCTCCGATCCTCCAGCAGCCGGCGCTCGACAGACCGAGGATCAGGGCCATGAGACCAGCAAAACGCATCGTATTTCCTGTCTGCCGCGAACCGGGAACCGTGGCACGCGCGCGAGCGGTGCGTCGCAGGGGACAGGCGGCCAATCTGCCCCCGACTCCCGGGAGCGGCAAGCGGGAACCTGCAGCCCTCCGGCGAGTTAGAAACAGGTGCAAGGCCGGCAAGACAGGCCCGAATCACCGGCGAGAAAGCAGGAAGATCGAGCGTGGGTGGGATCGATCGGACGGACGAGATCCAGGCAGTGCGGGCGACGCGGGACGATCGCTTCCC
>CANPVW010000174.1 GCA_947581745.1 Candidatus Benthicola azotiphorus | reverse complement strand
ATCCCGGCTGACCTGATCGTCATCGCGACACACGGGCTGGGCGGACTCACGCACGTACTGCTCGGCAGCGTGACCGACAAGGTGCTGCGCCGCGCCGAGTGCCCGGTTCTGACGGTCAAGGCGTTCGGGAGGTCGCTGCTCGGATGAGCGACGGCGCGGCGGGAGGACGGAGCGCGGGTGAGCCGCACGGTTCTCGTGCTCTCGGGACTCTGGACTCGCTGTACGAAAGCACCCGCGCCCTCGGACTGCACGACTCGCTGGAGGAGCTCCTGAGCGAAGTGCTCGACCGGGCCCGGGAGCTGATCGGATTCGAGCACGCGGCGGTCATGCTCCTGAACGAAGATACGGGCCGGCTCACGGTCGAACATCTGATCGGGTATGGCGACCGGTCGTCGGAAATCCAGCGGGCGTCCCTCGCCGTCGGACAGGGCCTCAGCGGTTGGGCGGCGGCGCACCGGGAGTCGGTGCGGGTAGGCGACGTTTCACAGGACCCCCGCTACGTCCAGGGACTCGAGGAGGCGCGATCCAACCTCGCCGTGCCGCTGATCGTCGGAAACCGGGTCGCCGGGGTCATCAACGTCGAGTCGGAGCGCCTGTACGCGTTCACGTCCGAGCACGAGAAGCTGCTCACCGTGCTGGGCACACAGGCCGCGCTCGGCATTCTGGCGTTTCAGGCCCAGGCCCAGCTGCGACAGCGGATCGCTCAGCTCAGCGCGCTGTATCGGATCTCGAACCTGGCCGCCGAGGCCGGAGCGCTGGGAGCGACGCTCAACTCGATGCTCGAGATCGCCGGTGAGGTGATTCCGCAGGGGCAGTCGGCCGTCCTGCTGCTGGACGAGTCGCGCAAGTACCTCAGGGTGGCCGCCGGGCAGGGTTACCAGGCCGCGGTCCGGTTTCTGGAGATCCCGGTCGGACAGGGTATCACGGGTCGCTGTGCGCAGACCGGCCTGACGCAGGTCGTGCACGACATCGAGCACCTGGATGACGACGAGGCGTACATCCCGGGCGTGCCGGGAGCGCGAAGCGAAGTCGCGGTCCCCCTGATAGCGGATGGGATGATCATCGGCGTGTTCAACGCCGAGTCCGTGGAGCCGCACGCGTTCAGTGACGAGCACGTGCAGACCCTCACCGTGATCGCGAGGCAGGCGGCAGAAGTGATCCGCAGCGCGCAACTGCTCGAGGAAACGCGCCGCCTGGCGATCACGGACGCCCTCACCGGGCTGTTCAACCGGCGGCACTTCAATCAGCAGCTGGAGGAGAACGTCGGGCGTGCGGTCCGTTACGATGAACCCCTGGCGCTGGTCTTCCTCGACGTCGATCACTTCAAGTCCGTGAACGACAAGTTCGGCCATCAGGCCGGAGACCGCTGCCTGCAGGCGCTTGCCCGGACGTTGCGGGACAGCGTGCGCGACAGCGACCAGATCGCGCGCATCGGGGGCGAGGAGTTCGCCGTTCTGCTCATCCGCGCCGACCGGGAGCTGGCGCTGAGCATCGCGGAGCGGTTGAGGCACCGAATAGACGATCTGATTCTGGAGGAGGACCCTCCGCTTCCGGTGGATCTGACCGCGTCGCTCGGCGTCGCCTTCTTCCGGGAGGATGGAGAAGACCCCAAGACGCTCATGCGAGCGGCGGACCGGGCGCTGTACATGGCGAAGCGGCTCGGCAGAAATCGTGTGGTGCTGGCATCCGAGGCCGCCAGGGCCACGGATTCCGCTACCGACTGAAGACCTCGGGCCCCAACGGAGGAGCTACGATGGGCGACACGCTCTCTGCGAAGCACTGTGTACCCTGCCGCGGGGGAGTCCCCCCCCTGGCCGGTGAGGAGCTCCGTGCCCTCAGCGAGGAACTGGGGGGCGGCTGGCAGGTCGTCGGGGGGCACCACCTCCACAAGGTCTTCTCCTTCCCCGACTTCGTGACGGCGCTCGCGTTCACGAACCGGGTGGGAGAGCTCGCGGAATCGGAAGGCCACCATCCGGACATCCGCCTGACCTGGGGCCGGGTCGAGATCGAGATATTCACGCACAAGATCGACGGCCTGACGGAGAGCGACTTCATCCTCGCGGCCCGCATCGACAGGCTGTAGCTCCACATCGTCGTGGAAGGCGAGCGCCTGGAGATCCTCCTTCTCGACACCTGGCTGCCGGACCGGGCGCGTGGCAGCGGCTCCGCCGTCGCCATAGCCGGGCTCGCGCACGGGCTGGGAGCTCTCGGACATCGGGTCACCATTCTCAGGCCCCGTCTGCGTCTTCCCTGGCTCGACCTGACCCGCCTGGTGGCCAACCTCGGGTTCCGGTCGCGAGTGCACGACCAGGAGGCCGATCTCGTCGTGGGCTTCGACCTCGACGGGTGCTTCGTCGGCGCGATTCCCGCGCCCTACGTGGTCGCACTGAAGGGGGTCATGGCGGACGAGCTGCAGTATGAAGCCGGATGGACCCGCATCCGGTTCCGCGCGCTGTCCGGGCTGGAGCGGATCAACGCGAGAAGGGCGGCCCGGGTGATCGTCACCAGCGAGCACAGCCGGAAGGTGGCGCTCGAAGCCTACGGACTCGACCCGGAGCATCTGAGCGTGGTCCCGGAGGGAATCGACGTGGAGCGTTGGTCGGGGCCCGCACCGGGTGCCCGGCACGCCGGGGACCCCCCGACGATCCTCAGCATCGCGCGACAGTACCGGCGAAAGAACACGGCCACTCTGATCCGGGCCCTCCCGATCGTGCGCCAGTCGGTGCCGGGAGCGCGCCTCCGGGTGGTCGGAGATGGACCGGAAAGCGGACGCCTCCGAAGACTGGTACGAGCCCTGGATCTCGAGAGCGCGGTGAGCCTGCTTGGATCGGTGCGCAGCGCGGCGGAGATCCGGACCGAGATGGCCCGGGCCCAGGTGTTCTGCCTTCCGTCCCGCCAGGAGGGCTTCGGAATCGTGTTCCTGGAGGCGATGGCGGCGGGTCTTCCGATCGTGGCGGCGAGGTGCGCCGCGGTCCCGGAGACGGCCCCGCACGACGAGGTCGCGTTGCTCGTGGATCCCGACGATGTCGAGGGTCTGGCCGCCGCGCTCGTCCGCCTGTTGCGTGACGAGGAGCTGTGGACCCGCCTCGTGAGCGCCGGCTCCGCCCGCTGGCGCCGTTACGGTTGGCCGGACGTCGCGCGCCGGTTCCTGCAGGCAGCACCGCTCCCGTGAGCTTGCTCGCGGAACGTGGGCGAGACGATATTGTGCGCTTCGATCGTCCGGTATCGGCGGGCCGGAAGGGGCCGCCGCGACCTTCATCGTCGGAACCGATCAGGAGGCAAACGAGCTGATGAGTGATAGCACGGGGTCGGCTCCCAACGCTGCGTCGCCCGTTCACCCGGGCGACACTTCCTTCTTCGGACATCCACGCGGGCTGGCCACGCTCTTCTTCACGGAGATGTGGGAGCGCTTCAGCTATTACGGTGGCCGCGGAATCCTCATCCTGTTCATGACGGCGGCGATCGCCACCGGCGGACTCGGAATGACGGCCGCGACGGCCGCGGCGATCTACGGTCTCTACACGGCCAGCGTCTACCTCTTCGCCCTTCCGGGCGGCTGGGTGGCCGACCGCCTGCTGGGGCAGCGCAGCTCGGTGTTCTACGGCGGGCTTCTCATAGCGGCAGGCAACTTCGGCATCGCCGGGCATTCATCGTTCGGGATGGCGTCCTTCTACCTCGGGCTCATTCTGATCGTCCTCGGCACCGGCATGCTGAAGCCCAACGTCAGCACGATCGTCGGCGAGCTGTATCCGGAGGGCGGCGCCAGGCGGGACGCGGGCTTCTCCATCTTCTACATGGGAATCAACATCGGCGCGTTCGTCGCCCCGCTGATCTGCGGCTATCTGGGCGAGAACATCAACTGGCACCTCGGTTTCGCTGCAGCCGGCGTCGGGATGGTCCTCGGCCTCATTCAGTATCGGTTGGGCTGGGGATACCTGGGCGATTGCGGTAAGTATCGAGAGGAAGCCCGGGCGTCGAGGCCGCAGGCCGTTCGCCAGCTCATGATCGGCGTGGCGGTCGTCGTCGCGATCGCTCTGGCGCTGTACTTCCTCGGCTCACGGGGCACCATCAACGTCACGCTCGAAGGAGCCGCGCAGGCCACCGGCGTGATCATCCTGTCGATCGCCGTCCTGTTCTTCGCCTCGGTCCTCGGTTTCGGCGGGCTGGACTCGGTCGAGAAGAAGCGGGTCGTGGTAATCTTCCTCCTGTTCCTCGGTGCCGCCATGTTCTGGGCCGGGTTCGAACAGGCCGCCTCGTCGCTCAACCTGTTCGCCGAACGGCTCACCGATCGCAACGTCTTCGGTTGGGAGGCCCCCGCGAGTTGGCTGCAGGCGATCAACCCATTGTTCATCATCACCCTGGCGCCCGTATTCGGTGCACTCTGGGTGTGGCTCGAGAAACGGGAGCGGGAACCGTCCCTTCCGCTCAAGTTCGGGCTGGGCCTGGTACTCCTCGGCGTTGGGTTCCTGGTGATCGCGTGGGGAGCGACGTACACGGTCGAAGGGCAGCTCGTGAGTCCGGGCTGGCTGATCTCGACATACTTCCTGCACACGTGCGGCGAGCTGTGCCTGAGCCCGGTGGGCCTGAGCAGCATTACGAAGCTGTCGCCGCCCAAGTTCGTCGGTCAGATGATGGGCACGTGGTTCATGGGGGCGGCACTCGGAAACCTCGTCGCGGGACTCGTGGCGGGTCAATTCGAGACTCTGCCACTCCCCGGGCTGTTCGTTGCGGTGGCGGCCAGCGTAGGCGCGGCAGGCGTGCTGTTCTTCCTGTTCTCGCGCCCGATCCGACGCATGATGGGAGGGGTGCACTAGCACGGAGCGGCGTGCGGTGATCATCTCCAGCGGGGTAGGACCGTTCGACCGCAGGGTCGGGGGCCTCAGCGCGAGTGGATTGTACCTGCTCGCTGGAGCCCCCGGGTCGGGCAAGCTGGCCTTCCTGCTGCACTTTCTCAAGGCGGGCCTCGAGGCGGACGAGCGCCTGGCCTTTCTGGGGGGATACGCCCCCGAAGAGCTGTTCGCGCAGGCGAATCACTGGGGGATGGACGCCCTGGAGCGCGCCTGGAAGCAGGGCCGACTTACGCTCCTCGGCTACCGCGGCGAGTACCCTCGCCGGATCCTCCAGGCAGCGGATCCGGAGGAGGCGTTCGACGAGCTGACCGGGGCCCTGGACGGACCGGTCAATCGGCTGGCCGTGGATCCCGGGACGCTCTTGTGGGAGACGCGGGCCGGCACAGCCATGGCGGCCGCCTTCCTTCAATGGCAGCAGGCAGCTGACGCTACCGTGGCCGTGACGGCGGTCACCGACCTGGGCGATAGCCTGCCCGGCTCGACGCAATGGGTGGTGCAGCAGGCGACGGGAGTGTTCCATCTGGAGAGGCTCCGCAGTGGCCTGCGGGAGCTCAGGGTCCATCGCATTCGCCCGCCCGCGGCGGATCCGGGACCGATCACGCTCGAGCTGCGAGTCGGCGTCGGGCTGGTCCCGCCGGCCGCCAGCCCGAGTCGGCGGATCGGGGACGTTCCTCGGGAAGACCGCCGCCTGCTGTTTCTTCTCCGCCTCACGGATGTCGTCGGAGAAGACCTCGAGCGCTGGATCGCCCGCGAATACGAGGTGCACCAGACGCGTGATCGCGAGGAGCTGTTCTCCCGGTTGCAGCTCGAGCGCCGGGGGAGTGTGTGCATCGCCGTGGAGAGGTCGCGGGTGGACGAAGCGATTCGCCTCTGCCGGACGTTGCGCGACCTCACACCCGGAGCCATCGTCCTGCTCTCACGGGGTCAGCTCCGCTCGTCCGACCGGGCGCGCGCCATGGAGGCTGGAGCGGACGACGTTCTCAGGCAGGACGTCGTGCTCAGGGAGATCCAGTCGAGATTCCGTCGCGCGGCGGCCGGGGTGGTCGGCGACCACGGGACCCTCGGCGATCCCGGCCGCCCTCGACCGATCCGGGACCTGGTGGAGCCGCCCGCGTTCAGCAGCGAGGTAGAGCACAGGCTGGACTCCCCTTCCCTCGGTTACCTGACGATGCTGCTCGTGTCCGGGGAGGTCGGTCCGGAAGTTCTGGCCGCGCTCAGGGAAAGCGCCAGAATCGAGGCGGGCGATTTCATCGGGAAGGTAGCTGGCGGGTACGCCGTCGTCCTGCAGGACGCGCGCGAAAGACACGCCCGCATCTACCTGGAGAGAGCACTCGGCGCGCTGGAGACAACCGAGACTCCCGACATCAGGATACTCACGAGCCCGGAGCAAGCGGACGAGATCCGGGCGGCCCTGGGCGCCTGACCGCCCCTCCGGCTCCGGACACGACCGCTGAGGAGTCTGCATGAACATCGTGGATTCGTTGACCACGATCATCGTGGTGACGATCCTGGTCTCCGTCGCCCTGGTGCTGGTGGCGTACCTGAACCGCAGGGTGAATCGGGCCCGCAGCCGAGTGCGGGACGACGAATCCGTCGGGGGGTCCAGGTACTTCGTGCGGTATGCGCCGCCGGACGAGAATGATGGGGGAGCTGACTCGCGCTGACTTGTCTGTGCGGAAGGCGGGCGCGACCTTGTTCGCTCGCACCGCGGGGCCGTCGGAAGCCCCGTTTCGCCGCAGCGGAGGTGGCTTTGGGCGAAAAGGACATCCGGATAGAGCTCGACAGCTCCGACCTGAGGGTCTTCACGCAGGGCCTCCTCAGGGAGTTGCGGGCCCTCGACCATCTTCTGCACCAGGGCCTGATCGAGTCCGGCGTGAGGCGGATCGGCCTCGAGCAGGAGCTCTTCCTGGTGGACGACCAGTGGCGCCCCGCCCCTGTCGCCGTCCAGGCCCTGGAGCGCATCAAGGACCCCCGTGTCACCACGGAAATCGGCCGCTTCAATCTGGAGTTCAACCTCGAGCCCCTTCTGTTCGGAGGAAACTGCCTCCGCCTGATGGAGAACCGCCTCAACGAGCTGCTGGACAAGGTGCGCAGGACCGTCCGCGATCTCGGGGCGGAGGTCGTCCTGACCGGTATCCTGCCGACGATAAGGAAGTCTGACCTCACGCTCGACAACATGGTTCCCTCGGAGCGTTACTATGCACTCAACGACGCCCTGACGCGCCAGCGGGGCGGCAGTTACGACCTTCGGATCAAGGGCACCGACGAGCTCAGGGTCACGCACGACTCGGTGATGCTGGAGGCCGCAAATGCCAGCTTCCAGGTGCACTTTCAGGTCGGGCCGGACGAGTTCGCACGGCTCTACAACATCGCCATGGCGGTGACGGCTCCGGTCCTCGCGGCTGCCGTGAACTCTCCCCTCATGCTGGGCCGGCGGCTGTGGTCGGAGACCCGGATCGCAGTCTTCCAGCAGTCGGTGGACACCCGAAGTGCCATCTCCGAGGTCCGGGACATCCCTGCGCGGGTGAGCTTCGGGCGCGAATGGGTCGACGAATCGGTCATCGAGATCTTCAAGTCGGACGTGTCGCGTTTCAGAGTGCTTCTCGGCCGCGAGATCGACGAGGATCCATTCGAGGCGATCGAGGAGGGACGGGTACCGACCCTCAAGGCGCTCCAGCTGTTCAACAGCACGGTCTATCGGTGGAATCGGGCATGCTACGGAGTCGCCGGCGGCGTCGCTCACCTGCGCATCGAGAACCGTGTGCTGCCAAGCGGACCGTCGCTGAGGGACGAAGTTGCGAACGCGGCGTTCTGGTTCGGTCTGCTGAGCGGGGTCGCCGAAGAAGTCGATGACATCCGCAAGGCGATCGCGTTCGACACCGTGTTCACGAACTTCCTCGCCGCCGCCCGGCACGGACTCGACGCACACATGACCTGGCTGGACGGCGAGACCGTGACCGCCCAGAAGCTGATCTGCGATACCCTGCTTCCCCTGGCCCGGAGGGGACTCCAGGTGCGGGGGATCGACGCAGCCGACATCGAGCGCTATCTCGACACGGTGGAGGCCAGGGTGGATTCGAGGCGGACAGGCGCTCAATGGTACCTGAGCTCGCTGGCGGGCATGGGCGAGAAGGGTACGCTGGAGGAGCGGATGGCGGCACTGGTCGCCGCCACGGTCGAGCGGCAGCGGCACTCCCGTCCCGTGCACGAGTGGGACCGCGCCGAGCTCAGCGAGGCGGGCAGCTGGAAGCCGAGCTACCTTCGAGTCGAGCAGTACATGTCCACGGATCTGCTCACGGTCAACGAGGAAGAGGCAATCGACCTCGTCGCCAACCTGATGGACTGGCACCGCATCCATCACGTACCCGTGGAAGACAACGAGCATCGCCTCGTCGGTCTCATGTCCCACCGTCCGCTGCTTCGATTCCTGGCCAGCGATGAGGCCCGTCAGGCCGATGGACCGATTCCGGTCAGCAGCGTGATGGTCACGGACCTGGTCACGGCGGGACCGGAGACCACCACGCTGGAAGCAATCGAGCTTATGCGAGAGCGGCGGATCTCGTGCCTGCCGATCGTGAAGGACGGACGGCTCATCGGGATCATCACCGAGCGCGATTTCATGCGCATCGCGGGCACTCTGCTCGAGGAGATGCTGCGCGATTGAGTCGTACCGCCAACACCCCCGATGCGTCCGGTCCGGCTCCCGGCCCGCGGCCTCCACGCGAGTCGGACGCGCCGGAAGCCAGGCAGCCCGGGCTCGAGAGCGATCGCATCATAGGCCGCTATGGCACATTGCCCGGGCCCCGTCTCATCTGCCTCGCCGGATTGCACGGAAACGAGCCGGCCGGAGTGCTCGCTCTCCGTCGCCTGCTCGAGACTCTGCGCCTCAGGCAACCTGCCTTCCGAGGTCAGATCGTGGCGATCGCCGGGAACCTGCACGCGCTCAGGGAGGGCCGGCGCTTCCTGGCGAGGGATCTGAACCGGGGCTGGAGCCCGCGCGGCATGCGACGGGTCGAAGCTGCGCCGGGAGCGTCGGCGGAGGACTCGGAGCAGGCAGAGCTCATCGCGGTACTCCGTCGGGAGCTCGGGGAGGACCGTACCGACACCCGCGTCATCGACCTTCACACCACCTCCGCCGAGAGTTCCCCCTTCCTGACCCTGGCCGATACGCTCCGGAATCGAGCGTTCGCTCACCGGATCGGCCTGCCGCTGGTCCTGGGGCTGGAAGAGCAGATAGATGGGGCGCTCCTGGAGGTCATTACGCAGCCGGGCCCGTCACGGTGGG
>CANPVW010000173.1 GCA_947581745.1 Candidatus Benthicola azotiphorus | reverse complement strand
CGATAGCGAGGCGTACGTCGGGATCGTGATGGACCGTGGCAGCCAGAGCGATGTGATCATGGTCTCGTCAGAGGGCGGCATCGACATCGAGGAGGTGGCGGCCACGAAACCGGAGGCCATTCACAAGCTCTCGATCGACCCGCGCTACGGTCTACTGGCCCACCAGGCCTCCGGTCTGGCATACCGACTGTACGACGATTCGAAGCTGGCCAGACAGGCGACCCGCATCATCTCGCAGTTGTACGAGGCCTATCGAGCCGCGGGTGCGACCCTGGCGGAGATCAACCCGCTGATCACGACGTCCGCGGGTGAGGTCAAGGCGATCGACGCCAAGATGAACATCGACGACAACGCGCTGTTCAGGCTTCCGGATGTGGCGGCGATGCGGGACGAGGCCGCGGAGGATCCGGCTGAGCGGAAGGCCCGCGAAGCCGGCTTGAGCTACATCCAGCTCGACGGCGACGTGGGCTGCTGCGTCAACGGTGCGGGCCTTGCGATGGCAACGATGGACCTCGTCAAACACTACGGCGGGGAGCCCGCGAACTTTCTCGATATCGGCGGATCCTCCAACCCCGACAAAGTGGTGACGGCTTTCGAGATCATCACATCGGATCCGAACGTGAAGTCGATACTGGTCAACATCTTCGGTGGGATCACGAGGTGCGACGACGTCGCCAACGGGATCGTCGAGGCCACCCGACGGATCGACGTGGGCCTCCCGATCGCGATACGGCTGACGGGGACGAACGAGGATCTGGCCGTTGGAATCCTGAAGGACAACGGATTCGAGGCGATGACGGACATGGACGAGGTGGTCAAGCGAGCCGTCGCCCTGGCCGCGGGAACGGCGGGCTGACGAACGGGAATCGAAAAGGACCGGAAGAGGATCTCGAGGATGAGCATTTTCATCGATGAAGATACGCGGCTGGTCGTGCAGGGGATAACGGGTCGGGACGGCTCGTTCCACACGCGCCAGATGATCGAGTACGGAACGAACGTCGTGGCCGGGGTCACCCCCGGGAAGGGTGGTCAGGTCTTCGACGACACGGTCCCCGTGTTCGACACGGTGGCTGCGGCGGTCGCCGAGACGAATGCGAACGCCAGTGTGATCTACGTCCCGGCAGCGTTCGCCGCGAGCGCGATCTTCGAAGCGGCGGACTCGGGGGTCGAACTCATCGTGTGCATCACCGAGGGCGTACCGGTCGCCGATACGATGAAGGCACTTCCGTATGTCCGGGAGAAGGGCGCCCGGCTCATCGGACCGAACTGTCCGGGACTCATCGCACCCGGGATCGGCAAGGTGGGGATCCTGCCGGGCCAGATCGTCACTCCGGGTCCGGTCGGAGTCGTGAGCCGTTCGGGCACGTTGACGTACGAGGTGATCTTCCAGCTCACCCGTCAGGACATAGGTCAGTCCACGTGCGTCGGCATCGGCGGTGACCCGCTGATCGGCACGAACTTCGTGGACTGCCTGAGAGCGTTCGAGGAAGATCCACACACCCGCGCGGTGGCGATGATCGGCGAGATCGGAGGCACGGACGAGCAGGTCGCGGCCGAGTTCGTGCGGGACCACATGACGAAGTCTGTCGTAGGCTTCATAGCAGGCCAGACAGCGCCTCCGGGTCGACGGATGGGGCACGCCGGCGCCATCATTTCCGGGTCCGAGGGTACCGCGGAGGAGAAGATGAACGCGTTCCTGGATTGTGGGATCGCGGTGGCCGAGCGGCCAGCGGATATCGTCGGGCTGATCGAATCGAGACTGTCATGAACGACGAGAGGATGCGCAGAGCATGAACCAGTCGGATACCCTTGCAATCGTCAAGCCGGACGCTTTCGGGGCGGGAAAGGCCGGCAAGATACTCGCTCACCTCGAATCGGCGGGTTTCCGCGTCGTGGCGACGCGCGTCGTGAGACTGTCGCGGACGCAGGCGGAAGCGTTCTATGCGGTGCACCGGGAGCGTCCGTTCTTCGGCTCACTGGTGGCGTTCATGACTTCCGGGCCGTGCATGCCGGTGTTGCTGCGGCGCGAAGATGCGGTGGCCGAGCTCCGGCGCGTCATCGGGGCAACCGACCCGGCCGAGGCGGATGAGGGCACGGTCAGGGCCTTGTATGCCGAAAGCAAGGAGCGGAACGCGATCCACGCCTCGGACTCGCCCGAAAACGCCGGCATCGAGAGCGCCTTTTTCTTTGCCGGAACCGATCGGCTGCTCGCCTGACCTGACGCTGTCGCACGATTGACAACACACGCTCAAAGGGCTATGAATAACGGCTTCCCGGGTTTACGAGTCGATCTGGACCGACTTCGCAGGGGGCCGGTCGAATGGACCGGGGGCCTTCCGGCGGAAGCGGCAGCCTGGGCTCTCGACGAGCTGGATTTCGCGACGGGGCCCACACTGCGCTACCGGGCCGAGCCGGGTGGGCATGGTGGTGTCCGGGTGATCGGTCGGCTGGAGGCCACTCTGAGGCTGGAGTGCCGAAGGTGTCTGCGCGAGCTTCTGTCGCCGCTGGAGATCGAGTTCGATTTCCGGTTCGACCCTTCGGTGGAAGAGTGGGACGAGGAGTCCAGCGTGTTCACACTGGACCCGGATGCCGCGGCGCTCGACTTGTTGCGTCCGATCCGGGAAGAGCTGGTCCTCGCCCTGCCGGGTTATCCGGTCTGCAGGGAAGAGTGCCGGGGCTTGTGCCCGGTTTGTGGTGCGGACCTGAACGAATCCGCCTGCGGGTGTACGAAGGAGCAGTCGGATCCGCGGTGGGACATACTGAAGAAGATGCCTTCGGACGCGGCCGAGGCTGTCTCCGCGCTCGATGACGAAAGAGACGGCAACGACGGACAGGGAGTCGGATAATGGCGGTACCCAAGAGAAGGACCTCGAAGCAGCGTAAGAGGAAGCGGCGCACACACCACGTGGCGGCGGCTACCGCTCACCAGGCGTGCCCGAGATGCGGAGATCCTCGGCGTCCACACCGGGTATGTCCGACGTGCGGCCACTACGGTGAGCGAGAGATCGTCCGAACCGAAGAGTTCTGACGGGCCCCCGTCCGAGCAGGGTCTGAGATGCACCGCATCGCGCTGGACGCGATGGGAGGAGACGGCGCGCCCCGAGTCATTGTCGAGGGCGCGCTGTCTGCCGTTCGGGAATGGCCTGACCGGTTTCACGTATCCCTGATCGGCGTACCGGGGAAGATCGAGGCCGAATTCGAGGGGCGGATTCCGGACCGGATCGATATCGTGCCGGCGAGCCAGATCGTCGAGGCGCACGAGTCACCGGTCCGCTCGATCCGACGCAAGCCCGACAGCTCCATCGTGGTGGGACTCGGCCTCGTCCGTGGAGGGGATGCCGACGCGTTCATCAGCGCCGGATCGACCGGGGCGGTAATGGCGGCATCCCGGCTCATCCTCGGAATGATCCCCGGAGTCGACCGTCCGACGGTGGGAACCGTCTTCCCGACGCCCGGATCGCCGGTTCTCGTGGTGGATTCAGGCGCCAACGTGGACACCCGGCCGGCACAGCTCCTCCAGTTCGCGCATCTTGGCTCCGTCTACATGCACGACCTGATGGGACTGGAGGCCCCCCGCATCGGGTTGCTGAACGTGGGGGAGGAGCCGGGGAAGGGCGGAGATCGCGCCGTGGCCACGTACAGGCTGCTGCAGGAAGACGAGGATCTTCACTTCGTTGGAAACGTCGAGGGAGATCGGATCGTGGAGGGGGTGTGCGACGTTCTCGTCTGCGACGGTTTCGTGGGAAATGTCTTGCTCAAATTCTACGAATCGATCGCCGGCTTCGTGATCCGGGTGCTGGAGTCCGAGATCGACGGTGAGTCTGGAAGACCAGGCCTGGAGGAGCTGCATCGCGCCGCGGACTACCAGGAGCACGGCGGGGCGCCGTTGCTCGGCGTGAACGGCGTCTCGGTGATCTGCCACGGGGCGTCTTCGTCGCGGGCGATCAAGAACGCGATCCGCGTGGCAGGTACCTGCGTCGAATCGGGAATGGTGGAGGACCTGGGGTCGGTCCTGGGGCCGAGCAGTCGCACTGCCCGCGTGTGGCGTCGCATCCGTCGTCGCTGAACCTGAATTTGAAACGGAGGCCCGGACCCATGCCCGCCCGCAGAATCGCTCTGCTCCTGCCCGGCCAGGGTTCCCAGCACGTCGGCATGGGGCGAGATCTCGCATCGGCCCGCCGCGAAGCGGCGGAAGTGTTCGAACGGGCCAACGATGTCCTGGGCGTCGACCTCAGGAGGATCTGTTGGGAAGGCCCGGAGGCGGAGCTCACTCGTACCGAAAATGCTCAGCCGGCCATCCTGGTGCACAGCTATGCCGCCTGGAGCTGCCTTCCAGAGGAGCTGCGGCGCGCCGTATCCGTGGGGGCAGGACACTCTCTGGGCGAATTCTCGGCCTACCTCATGGCCGGGGCGCTCGGATTCGATGACGCACTGCGTCTGGTTCGCCGGCGAGGGGAGCTCATGGCCCGGGCGGGCACCGTCCGGCCCGGTACGATGGCCGCGCTGATCGGGCTCGAGGATGCGGACGTCAGGCAGGTGTGCGCGGATGTGTCCGGCGGAACAGTCGTGCCGGCCAATTACAACGCTCCAGGTCAGGTCGTGATCAGCGGTGACGTCCGGGCAGTCGAGGCCGCGTGTGAACGGGCCCTGGAGATGGGGGCGAAACGCGCGATTCCTCTCAACGTCAGCGGCGCGTTCCACTCGCCGCTGATGGTGGACGCGCGCGATGGGCTCGCCGCCGCGCTGGGGGAAATCGAAGTGCGAGATCCGGAATTCCCGGTCGTGGCCAACTCGGTGGCGTCCCCTGTAACCGGGGCGGACCGAGCCCGCGAGTTGTTGATCGAGCAGTTGACGTCACCCGTCCGATGGGTAGAATGCGTCGAATCGATGGTCGGAACGCGACCGGATGGGTGGCTGGAGCTCGGGCCAGGCAAGGTCCTGATGGGACTGATGCGGCGAATCGACCGCAGCGCAAACGTCCGGGCGGTCGGCGATCCGGGGGATCTCGACGGAATCCAGGGATTCCTGGAGGAGGGCCATGATGCGTGAGCTGGAAGGCCAGGTAGCCGTCGTCACCGGTGGATCGAGGGGGATCGGACGGGCGATCGCTCTCGAGCTGAGCCGGGCGGGCGCCTCGGTCGCGGTGGTCGCACGCAGCGAGAAACGAGCGCAGGATACCGTGGATGCTCTGGAGGGACGGGGCGCTGCGTTCGGGTGCGACGTGGCCGATGCGTCCCGATGCGCCGATCTTGTGCAGGCGGCGGAGGAAAGGCTGGGGCCGATATCGATTCTCGTCAACAACGCGGGCATCACGCGTGACAACGTATTGGTGCGCATGAAGGATGAGGATTGGGACGCCGTCATGTCCACCAACCTCCGAGGTGCGTTCAACACCACCCGCGCGGTGGCACGCGGGATGATGAAGCGCCGGAGCGGTCGCATCATCAATATCGCCAGTGTGGTAGGCTTGACGGGGAACCGCGGACAGGCCAACTATGCGGCGTCCAAGGCGGGCCTCGTCGGGTTCACGAAGTCCGTCGCTCAGGAACTGGCGGCGCGCGGGGTCCTCGCGAACGTGGTCGCGCCGGGGTTCATCGAGACGGACATGACCGCGGAGCTTCCCGATGAAGCGAGGGAGGCGCTGTTGGGGCGCATTCCGCTCGAGCGGTTCGGCGCTCCGGAGGACGTGGCAGGGGCCGTTCGCTTCCTGGCAGGACCTGCCGCCAGCTACATGACCGGACAGGTGCTGGTCGTAGACGGCGGCATGGTGATGTAAAGCGCACCTGGCGGGGGCACCGCCAGAGGGAACAACTATAACAGAGGTTTCGATCATGTCCGACGCTGCCGACAAAGTCAGAGAGATCATCGCCAACGAGCTGGGCGTGGAAATGGAGAAGGTCACCGATGAGGCATCGTTCGTCGAAGATCTCGGGGCCGACTCACTGGACACCGTTGAGCTCGTGATGGCCTTCGAAGAAGAGTTCGGGGTCGAGATCCCCGATGAGGACGCGGAGCAGATGCAGACGGTGGGTGACGCCATCCGCTACCTCCAGGACAAGGAGTAACCTCCCACCCCGAAGTAGGAGGAGAGCGGATGTCCGACAGACGGCGCGTGGTGGTCACGGGCCTGGGTCTCATCACGCCGGTGGGCTTGAGCGTGGAGGAAACCTGGGAGGCACTCCTGGCGGGGCGTTCCGGTGGCGCACCCATCACCCAATTCGATGCCTCTGACCAGTCCGTGCGGTTCGCGTGTGAGGTCAAGGGCTTCGATCCCGAGCTCTACATGGACCGCAAGGAAGTGCGGAGGGCGGATCGCTTTCTGCAGCTCGCCCTGGGCGCGGCCCAGCAGGCGGTGGAGCAGGCGGGTGGGGCGTCCATCGCGGAGTCCGTGCCCGCGGAGCGGTTCGGAGTGATCGTCGGGACCGGAATAGGCGGCCTCACGACCATGGAGACCCAGCACGCCAAGATGCTCGAGCAGGGGCCCGGCCGGGTGTCCCCGTTCTTCATCCCGATGTTCATCGGGGACATGTCGGCTGGAATGATCTCGATGAAGTACGGTGCGCGGGGACCCAACTACTCCACCATGTCCGCATGCGCCTCGAGCGGCCACGCGGTCGGCGCCGCATTCCGGTCGATTCGAACGGGAGAGACGGACGTGATGATCACGGGTGGCAGCGAAGCTACGGTCACGCCGCTGTGCATCGCGGGCTTCGCGTCGATGAAGGCGCTGTCGCAGAGAAACGACTCGCCGGCGACCGCATCCCGTCCCTTCGATCTCACGCGAGATGGCTTCGTGCTCGGGGAAGGGGCGGGGATCCTGGTGCTCGAAGCCGAAGAGCACGCGGTCGCGCGGGGCGCGACGATCCTCGGGGAGCTCGCAGGTTTCGGGCAGAGCGCCGACGCCTATCACATCACGTCGCCGGCTCCGGAAGGCGCGGGAGCTCAGATCGCGATGCGACTGGCGCTGAAGGATGCCGGAATCCAGGCGACGGACGTGGACTACATCAACGCGCACGGGACGTCCACTCCGGCGAACGACGCTGCGGAGACGACTGCGATCAAGGCGGTGCTCGGAGATCGCGCACGGGAGATCATCGTCGGATCGACCAAGTCGATGACCGGGCACACCCTGGGGGCTGCCGGCGCGATAGAAGCGGCAGTGTCTCTTCTGGTCTGCGCGAGAGGCGTTATTCCGCCCACGATCAACTACGAGACTCCGGATCCGGAATGTGATCTCGATTGCGGTGCCGGCGGACCCACCAGGACCTCGGTTCGTACGGCCCTGTCTAATTCGTTCGGTTTCGGCGGCCACAACGTCACCCTGGCCGTTCGGACCTGGGAGGCAGCATGATTCTCCCGGGAGCGACCAGCGGGGCAGGCGTCGTTCCCCGCACTCCAGAATTGATGTCGATAGCCGAAAAGGTCGAGGCCGGCGAGCGGATATCGCGAACCGATGCGATCGCGCTGTTCGAGACCGACGACCTTCTCGCCGTGGGGAGCATGGCAGATCTGGTTAACCGCCGGCTGAACGGGGATCGGGTCTTCTACGTCGCCAACCAGCACATCAACCCGACCAACGTCTGCATCCTCAACAAGGTCTGCGTCTTCTGCTCGTACGGCGTGCGTCCCCTTGCCGATGACGCCTATACGATGAGCCTCGATGAGGTATTCGAAGAGGCCGAGGCGGCCCGGCACGCCCCGACTCGAGAGTTCCACATTGTGGGGGGGCTGCATCCGAAGCTCCCGCTCTCGTACTACACGGACATGATCAGGGGCCTCAAGGAAAGACACCCGCGAGTGCATGTGAAGGCGCTCACGGCCGTCGAGATAGCCCACCTCGCCCGGATCGAGAGGTGTTCGACGCTGGACGTGCTGCGGGAACTCCAGGAAGCCGGACTCGATGCCATGCCGGGTGGAGGAGCCGAGGTCTTCAGCCCGGCTGTGCGCTCGACGATCGCCGATCGGAAGCTGGCGGCGGAGGAGTGGCTGCGGGTACACCGTGAAGCCCACGGGCTGGGAATACCAACGAACTGCACGCTGCTTTACGGCCACGTGGAGTCGGCGGCCGATCGGGTCGACCACATGACGCGGCTTCGCGAGCTGCAGGATGAAACCGGAGGTTTCAGCACGTTCATTCCCCTCGCGTGGCATCCGGACAACACCGCGCTGGGAAGGCAGATGGGACTGGAGGGGCAGCGCACCGGCGGGGTGGATGATCTCAAGGCCCTGGCCGTCGGCCGGATCTTCCTCGACAACGTCCCCCACATCAAGACACACTGGATCATGGTGACGACGAAGGTCTCGCAGGTCGCCCTCTCCTTCGGAGTCGACGACCTCGAAGGCACGGTGGTCCTCGAGAAGATCACGCACACGGCGGGTGCGGACACACCGATCGGGCTGGATCTGGGTGAGATCGTGGGGCTGATACGGGACGCCGGGAAGGTCCCGGTCGAACGTGACTCGCTCTACAACCCGGTCGGGGAGCTGTCGCTCGCATGACGACTCGCGTCGATAGCCCTTCCCTGGAGCTCTCTCGGGTCGATCGAGCCGAGGTCGCGGAGTACGCTTCCCTGTACGACAAGCCGTTGCTGGAGCTCGGTGCGCTGGCCAACGAAAGAGCGCGGAGAGAAGCGCCGGACGGCGTCGTGTCGTACATCGTGGATCGGAACATCAATTACACGAACGTGTGCGTCACCGACTGCTCCTTCTGCGCATTCTACCGCCGTCCGGGACACGAAGACGGGTATGTCCTGTCCAATGAGCAGATCGGCGCCAAGATCGAGGAGGCCAAGGGCATCGGCGCTGTCCAGATCCTCATGCAGGGAGGTCACAACCCCTACCTGAAGCTCGATTACTACACCGGCTTGCTGGACTACATCAAGACGTACCACCCGATTCACGTCCACGGTTTTTCCGCCTCGGAGCTGGACATCATCGCACGGGTCCACAAGCTCGACGTTTCAGTCGTCATCGACGAGCTGAAGGATGCGGGGCTCGACTCGGTGCCCGGCGCCGGCGCCGAGATACTGGTGGATGACGTGCGGGACCGCATCGCGAAGAAGAAGAT
>CANPVW010000172.1 GCA_947581745.1 Candidatus Benthicola azotiphorus | reverse complement strand
CCGCGCGGCCATTCCGAGCAGCACGCGGTTCAGCGCCCGCCACAGGACGGCCCCCCGCTCGGCGTGGCTCGACCAGCGCCATGCGCCGAACTCGCCGGGGTCCGACGCGAACCAGTCCTCCACCAGGTGACGCTGCGCGGCCAGGGCATCCAGGTGCTCCTGAAGATCCCAGCCCAGCCGGCGGGTGCTGGCCACGAAGGCGACGGGGTGGCGAAGCAGCACCAGGCTGCGGAAGCCGAACTCGCGGGTCAGCCAGCCGGTGAGCAGGCAACCGACCGGATCCTTCACGATGGCGACGCGACTGAGCGGATTCATCCTGGCCAGTCGCAGGTAGAACGGTCCGCGCGAGCCGGCGAGCCGTTTGACCAGTCGCTTCGCTCGCCCGTCGCGCGCATAGTAAGCCGTCGTGAGGCCGAAGTCGTAGGCCAGCATACGGTTGACCATCTCCCGCAGCTGGCGCTCGTCCTCCGTGTCCGGCGTCACGTAGGGATAGCGCGTTCGAAGCCCGGGCATCCCGCACGCCGGATTGAACGGCTCGTGCACGTAGTCGACCGACACGGGCGTCGAGAGGATCTTCCCCGCGAACGTCGTACCGGATCGCGGGGCGCCGGTGACGAAGATCCACCGCTCCGGCGTCACCATGAGCGGCTCACGCGGGGTTCGGCTCCGCGTCGCTCAGGACCGCCCAGGCCTTGACCTCTCCGGATCTTCCCAGCGCCGCATGTCGCTGGCGGATCAGGCGGCCCATCGCGATCCACAGCAGCCACGAGGTGCCGGGAGACTGGAACGTGTATCCGGCGGCCATTCCCGCCACTCCCAGGAAGATGATCATGCTGGCCGTCAGGCGTGCGTTGAAACACGCCCGTGATGTCTCGTCACTGGCCAGGAATACCCCCTTCCTGCGCAGTATCGCCCTTCCGTCCAGCAGAACGGTCACCAGCAGCAGCCCCAGCAGGCCGAGTCCGAGGAGACCGGTTTCCGCGAACAGCTGCAGATACACGTTGTGCGCGTGGAGGCCGCCTTCCACGTCGAACGCCACTCGCTCGGTAACGTAGCGGCCGGAAGTCCGGACGGCGAAGACCCCCGGAATGACGCGATCGATCGCGACATCGGTCTGCTCGAAGGTGCCGAGACCGAGACCGGTCAGTGGGCTCTCGAGCCCCATTCTCGCCGCGCGGGCGAACAGCGCCAGGCGCGTCACCACGTTGGGGTCCCGGATCACGTCCGGCCCGAGTCTCGTCGCCAGGGCCCCGGCTCCCGCGAGCAGCGTGATCCCCAGGAGTGCGATGAACGCCAGGCGGCGCACCGAGACCCGGTATCGCACGAACAGGTCCCGTGGCGACGGAAGGAACAGGTAGCCGAGGGCCACGATGAGCGCGATGGTGTACCCCCGCGACCTCGCCGACAGGGTCGCCGCGAGGATCAGGAACCCGGCCACCCACAGACCGGGTCTCGCCCTGAAGCGGAGGGGTCCGAGCTCCGGGTCCTGAAGAGCGACCGCGAGCACGAGCACGCACAGTCCGAGGCTTGCCGAGGTCGGATTGTGCCCTCCCATGATCCCCTGGAGCCGAATGTCGCTGCTCAAGCGCACGCCGCCGATGCTGAAAGGACCCAGGAGGAGGCTGGCGAAGGAGACGACGGCGATCGCGGCGCCGACGTACACGGCAGCCGGATACAGGTGCTCCTCGAGCCGGTAGCCGGGCCGCAGGGACATGAACAGGACCAGCAGGGCGAGCACGTAGAACAGGCGACCCTGGTTGCGGAAGAACGCCACGGGGCCGATTCCCTGAAGGGAATGATTGATGGTCATGTTGAGGACGAGGTACAGCACGAGGAGCAGGACGATCAGGACTTCCCGGCGCAGCAGGCCGCGTGGAAACGAGGTGGAGGGCAGCAGCCAGGCCACGTATACCACCAGCGACGCCGGCGCGAGGATCGGCACGATGTCTTGCATGTGCGCGAACGCGAACAGCGCGTGCATCAGGCCTTCCGCGCTCGGATGGGCGCCGTCATGATGCCCAGCTTCCTGTAGGCCAGGTACATGGCTCCCAGGTTCAGCACCGCTATCGCCACGGCGGTCGCGATCGCGGCCCCGATCAGCCCATACGCCCGGATGAGCACGACGTTGAGCACGAGATTGAGAGTCGCGGCGACCGCCATGTTGTCCCTCACGAGCCGCTCGTTTCCCGTCATCATCAGAAGATAGCCGACGGATCCGGTGAGCACGTTCACGTACTGGCCCGTCGCCAGGATCGCGAGCACGGTGCCTCCTCGCACGAATTCCTGACCGAACAGGCTCATCACCGGGGTGGAGAACGCCACGAAGAAGATGAACAGCGGGGCCGCGAGGACCGACACGAGGACGGTGGCGGTCCTCGCGACGGAAGATAGCGCGGCCATGTCGCCCTGCCGATACAGCTCCGCGAACTTGGGCGCGGCGATCGCGTTCACCGCCACCAGCACGAGACTGATCAGGAGCGCCGTGCGCACGGCCGCCGTGAAGATCCCCACGTCCGCGCTGGACCCCCATATCCCGAGAAACAGCGTTCCCGCCCAACCCATGACGAACGTCATCGACGCGACGAAGAACAGGGGCACGCTGCTCGCCAGCAGTTCACGGGTCGGGAAGCTGCCGCGGCAGCTCGACAGCCGCGGAGTGGCGCGCCGCCACAACCAGAGGCCGCCGAGGAAGGTCGCCCAGGCCGCAGCCACGTACGCCCACACGGCGCCCTCCACCTCCCAGCGACGCGCGAAGACCCAGAAGATCGCGAGGGTCAGGGCCTGTATGCCTATCCCCTGGACGAACACGGCGGCCACGATCCGCTTCAGCGCCTTCAGAAGCTCCGCGTGCAGCAGTGCCAGCACCATGGGCACCAGGGCAAGCGACGCGATGCGGAGCGGCCCTGCCAGGTCCGGCTTGTGAAACAGATGCAGAGAGAGTGAGCTCGCACCTGCGTAGAGCAGGGCGGCGGTCACGGCGGACACGGTGAGGGCGATGCCCATGCCTTTTCCATACACGCCACGGACCTCATCCCACCGTCCCAGCGATGACGCGGCCGCCGTGAACCGCAGCAGCGCGTTGTCGAGCCCGGCGCGACCGATGATGCTGCCGACGAGCAGTATCGTCAGGACGAGAAAGAAGATGCCCGTCTTCTCCGCTCCGAGCACGCGCGCCACGTACACGCTGAGCAGGAACTGGGCGGCCGCCGCGAGCAGCTTCATGGCAAACGCTGCCGAGGCGCCCTGCACGAGCTCCACCATGTGATGATCGAGCTTGCCGAGCATCTTCGGAATCAAGCGCGCTCCTCTGGCGTGCCGGAAGCGTTCATGGCTTGTGACGAATCCACCGGGCCTATAATCTCAGCGTCGAGGCCGCAGCGGTAGCCATCCCTGGAGAGGATTCTTTGGGCGACGAACCTCGCAAGGTAGTAGCGCAGCCCGTCTTTTGGGAGGACCCTTCGGAGGAGGTGACGCTGGTCGGCCTGGCCAGCGCCCTGCTGCGGCACAGGCGCATGATCGCGAGCCTGCCGATCGTCGGCTTGCTGCTGTTCGGCGGCGTCGCGTTCCTGCTTCCCCGATCCTACACGACGGTCTCGTCCTTCCTGCCCGAGGGAGCCACCGACCAGGGTGCCAGCCTGGCCGACCTGGCCGCCCAGTTCGGGTTCGACCTGAACCTGTCGCAGAGCGAGCAGACGCCGCAGTTCTACGTCCACCTTCTCCAGACGCGCGACTTGCTCGGCAAGACGGTCGAGACGAGTTACGACATCGCGACCGACCCCGGCGACGACGCGTCGCGGAGGTCCGGAGACCTGGTGGAGCTGTACGGAATTCACTGGGGAAGCAGGCAGGAGAAGGTCGAGGAGGCCGTCGAGCGCCTGCAGGAGAACCTGAGGGTGCGGGTCGGCACCGACGCCGGAGTGGTCTCCCTCGAGGTCTCCACCCCCTGGGCCGAGCTGTCGAGCGACGTGGTGAGTCGCATGCTCGAGCTCGTCGGCGAATACAACCTGCGCACGCGACGCTCGCGCGCGACGCAGGAGCGGGCGTTCATTCAGGGCCGGCTGGAGGAAGTCGACCGGGAGCTCTCCGCGGTCGAGGACAGCCTGGATGAGTTCCTCCGCAAGAACCGTCGCTACGAGCAGTCGCCCGACCTCCAGTTCACGTACGATCGCCTGTATCGGCGGGTGCAGCTGCAACAGCAGGTCTACACGTCGCTGGCGGAGACGTA
>CANPVW010000171.1 GCA_947581745.1 Candidatus Benthicola azotiphorus | reverse complement strand
GACCTGCCCGAAGTCCCCGTCGGCAAGCCGGGACACGAGCGCCGGGAGCGCGCGGGAGGCACGACTGGAGCGCAGCATGCCGACCACCAGGCCTGCCAGGGCCCGGTGGTCGAACGGCACCTCGACGGTATCGCCCGGCGACTCGGCAAGGGGCACTTCGAGTCGGACCGGAGTCGACTGCAGCCGCCGAACCAGGCCGCTGAACCGGTACCCGAGGTCAGGATACTCGGCCGCGCAGTCCGGATCTCCGGCGCACTTCGCGATCAGCCGTGTCAGCGCGGAATCCGCGTTCAACAACAGATCGGGCCACATGGATCGATCGATCGGGACGACTCCGTGCAGCACCGCAGATCTCACCCGGCCGGGGTGCTGTCGCATGTAGGCGCGCGCCACCTTCGTCCCGTAGGAGGCGCCCCACAGATCGAGCCGCTCGTACCCCAACCAGTCGCGGACGGCGTCGAGATCGTCCGCCGCGTTCCAGGTGGTGTACCGGGTCGGGTCCGCGCGAGCCTCGATTCGCCACCTGCACTCCCGCAGGGCCTCGAGATAGGCCTCCTCGTACGCGGGGCCCGCCTCGCCACCGCCCTCGATCTCGTACGGCTCGGGCAGGTCGCAGTCCAGCGGATTCGAGCCGCCCGTACCCCTCTGGTCCACGAGCACGATGTCCCGTCCCTCGCGCAGCCTGGGCAGCGCGTCGGCGAGAAACGGCGCGTATCGAGTGGCCGGCGCGACGCCTCCCCCCGCCAGGAAGGTGACGGCGTCCGGCATCGGGGCTGCGCCCCCGGTGGCCGGAAGGACGATGACCCGGAGGCCGATCATCCTTCCACCCTCCACCTCTCTGTCTTCGGGGACCTCCAGGGTGCCGCACCACACGTCGCCCGACACGCCGGGCCACTCGCACGCCTCGAGCTTCCCCGCGAAACGGGCGGCGGCATCGGCGGACAACCGTGATTCCCCGGCGTCCACGCAGGCGCCGAAGCAGAGGACGAGCGCAGCCGCGCGCGCCGTGATACTCATCTCGTGCTCCTCCGGTGGCTGACTCGGGCACCCGCGAGAGTACGTGCATGGCCGTGGCGTGGGAAGGGTCCTCCCGCGCTGGCGCGCCGGAGCTCTCGGGCGCAGCTTTTCCGTGACACCGCTCGAGAGGAGGATAGACACGTGAGAACTCTGAGTCGAAGTCCGTTCGTCGTCATCGCCTGCCTGGCTGCTGCACTGCCCGCGGCGGCGCAGGAGCCCGATGGCGGCGTGACGCTCATCCGGCCGGAACGGGTGTTCGACTCGGCGTCCGGCGAAGTGCGCGAGGGATGGGCCGTCCTGGTGAACGGCGACAGAATCCAGGCGGTCGGTCCCCTGGAGTCGCTCTCCCCTCCGGACGGTGCCCGCGTCGTGGACCTCCCGGGGGCCACGCTGCTGCCGGGACTGATCGACGCCCACTCTCACCTGTTCCTCCACCCGTACGACGAGACCCTGTGGGACGACCAGGTGCTCAAGGAGGCGCGCGCCTACCGCACTTTGAGAGCGGGAGTGCACGCCGAACGGACCCTCCTGTCCGGGTTCACGCTGCTGCGAGACCTGGGCACGGAGGGGGCCGGCTGGGCGGACCTCGCCGTGCGCGATGCGATCGAGGATCGGCTGATTCCGGGCCCGCGTATCCTGGCAGCCACGAAAGCCATCGCCGCGACGGCCTCGTACGCCCCCGGACCCCGTGGCTGGGACCCGGACCTCGTTCTCCCGCAGGGTGCTCAGATGGTCACGGGTGAGGCGGAGATTCGCAGGGCGGTTCGCGACCAGGCCGGGCACGGGGCCGACGTGATCAAGGTGTACGCCGACTTCAACCGTGCCGCGGGAACCTCCCCCACGTTCACGCTGGAAGAGCTGGAAGCGCTGGTCGACGAGGCGACGGCGGCCGGCCTCCCCGTCTCCGCACACGCCAACTCTCCCGAAGGGATGCGCCGGGCCGTCCTCGCCGGCGTGCGGACGATCGAGCACGGTTCCGGGGGGACCCGGGAGGTCTTCCGGCTGATGGCCGAAAAACGAGTGGTCTTCTACCCGACCCTGGCGGCGTCGGCCGCGTACGACGAGTACTTCAGCGGTCTCCCGGGCGGCTGGGAGCTGGATGCTCCGGACGGCGGGCTGACTCCGCGAATCGCCCGTTCGCTGCAGGCGGTGCGTGATGCGCGGGAGGAGGGCGTCATCGTGGGCCTCGGCAGTGACGTGGGCGTGTTCCCGCACGGCGAGAGCTGGCGCGAGCTGGCCTGGCTCGTGCGAGCCGGCATGACCCCGACGGAAGCCCTCCAGGCCGCGACGGTCGTGAACGCGCGGGCTCTCGGACTCGAGGGAAAGGTGGGCGAGATCTGGCAGGGTGCGTTCGCCGACCTGACGGCGGTGGAAGGCGACCCGACCGTGACCGTCGAGGCGACGCGGGACGTCGTATTCGTGATGAAGGGCGGCATCGTGTACCGCTCGCCGGAGTGACCCGCGCTTGACGACCGCGCAGGCAGCCGCTATCCGTTAGCCCATGATTCGTCACGCCATGTCACCGTCGCTCGCTTCGAACGCCTCCTGGTGGTGGAGCCGTCCGCGTCCGGAGGTGGCATCCGCCTGAGCTGATCGAATCCAGGCAGACTCGAACCCACCTTCGGCCACGGAGGTGGGTTTTTCACATCCCGCCTCCCGCAGCCGGAGAGACGAAAAGGCAATCATGCAGCATCCGTTCGACATCGCCGCCGACCTGGACACACCGGTGTCGGCCTACCTCAAGCTGGCTCCGCTCCAGCCCCGCTTCCTCCTCGAGAGCGTCGAGGGGGGCGAGAGACTGGGTCGCTACTCGTTCATCGGCTTCGGAGAAGCGCTGGAAGTGCAGATCGGGCGCGGTGAGTTCCGGGTCGGCCAGTCGCATCAGCGGGTCCCCGACGACACCGGAGCCCTGCTCGACGCCTTCCGCGCCGCGCTGACCCGCGTGCGACGTCTCGATCCGGAGGTGCCCGGCCTGCCGTTCGCGGGAGGCCTCGTCGGCGTGACGGGCTTCGAGATGGCGGGACGGTTCGAGAATCTGCGGTCGCCCTCCGGCGACGGCGGGGCGCTGGAGGCGCACTACGTGGCTCCTGAGTCGCTGCTCGTCTTCGATCACGTTTCGAGACGCGTCGCCCTGCTGCACGCCGGGGGCGAAGAAGAGCGAGGCAGTCTGCGGCGCGAAGTCATCGAACTGCTTCGCGGGCCTCTGCCGGCCCGCAACGGGGTCGCGGGACACACGCCGCCGGCTCCGAGTCTCGAGCGCCCGGACTTCCTGCACGGAGTCGAACGGGTGCAGCGCCACATCTCGGCGGGTGACATCTATCAGCTGGTGCTTTCCATTCGGTTCGAGGGGCGCTGCGACATCGAGCCGTTCGAGGCGTACCGGGCGCTCAGGCTCCTGAACCCCTCGCCTTACATGTACTTCCTGCAGCTGGATGGCCTTGCCGTCGTCGGCTCATCGCCCGAAGCGCTGGTCCGGCTGGACGGCCGGGAGGCTCAGCTGAGACCGATCGCGGGAACGCGACCCAGGGGCGGCGATGCGGCGGAGGACGAGGCTCTCGGAGTAGATCTCCTGGCGGATCCGAAGGAGAACGCGGAGCACGTGATGCTCGTGGATCTCGCCCGCAACGACCTCGGACGGGTGGCCGTCCCCGGCTCGATTCGGGTCGATCCGTTCCGCACGGTCGAGCGGTACAGCCACGTGATGCACATCGTGAGCGGGACGCGCGGCGTGCTGGCTCCCGGGCGTGACGCGTTCGACCTGTTCGCCGCCGCGTTTCCGGCGGGAACCGTGGTGGGGGCGCCGAAGATCCGTGCCATGGAGATCATCCGGGAGCTCGAGCCGGTACGGCGGGGAATCTATGCCGGGACGGTCGGCTACTTCGGAGCCGGAGGGTCGATGGACCAGGCGATAGCGATCCGGACGCTCGTGTTCCGCGACGGCGGATACGCCTACCAGGCCGGTGCGGGAATCGTCGCGGACAGCCTCCCCGAGCGGGAACACGCGGAGATCCTGGCGAAGGGCGCCGCCCTCGAGGCGGCCCTGACGCTCGCCGAGGAGGGACTGTGAGGCACGTCCTGCTGATCGACAACTACGACTCCTTCACGTACAACCTGGTTCAGGCGCTCGCCGTAATGGACGCCGAGGTCACGGTGCGAAGAAACGACCGCGTCACCCTCGCTGAGGCGCTGGCCCTGGAGCCGACCCACCTGGTGGTGTCACCCGGACCGGGACGACCGGAGGCAGCCGGCGTCTCCATGCCCTTGATCGAAGCGATGATCGGGGACCGGCCGGTCCTCGGCGTGTGCCTGGGACATCAGGCTCTCGCCGCGGTGTGCGGGGCGCGTGTGGAGCCGGCCCGCTCCCTGGTACACGGGAAGGCATCCACCGTGTATCACGACAGCCGCACTCTCTACGAGGGACTGCCCAACCCGATGCAGGCCGGCCGCTATCACTCTCTCGCGGTGACGGAGGACTCGCTGCCGGACGAGCTGACGGTGTCCGCCTACACCTCGGACGGGGAGATCATGGGAGTGCGGCACCGCGACCACAGGGCGGAGGGGGTGCAGTTCCACCCCGAGAGCATCCTCACGCCGGAAGGCGATCGACTGCTCAGGAACTTCCTCGACCTGGACTCCGCCGGAGGCAGATCGTGAAGGACCTCCTGGAGCGCCTTCTCGACGGTGTTCACCTGACCGAAGAGGAAGCCGCCGCGCTGATGACGGAGCTGGCGGAGGACCGGCTCCCCGCAGCCGTGGCCGGGGCCTTTCTCGCCGGCCTCCGCCTCAAGCGGGAGACCCCCGCCGAGATCCGTGGCTTCGCGCGGGCCATGCGGTCTCTGGCCCGACGCCCGCGCCTGCCGGAGGGGTTGAGGCCGGTGGACATCGTGGGAACGGGGGGAGACGGTTCGGGAAGCCTGAACCTGTCGACCGGCTCCGCTCTCCTGGCGGCCGCGTGCGGGCTCCAGGTGGTGAAGCACGGCAACCGGTCCGTCTCCAGCCGGTGTGGAAGCGCAGACGTCCTGGAGGCGCTCGGACTGGGGCTTCCGCTGGACGAGTCGCGAGCCGGCGACTGCCTCGAGCAGACCGGTTTCACGTTTCTCTTCGCGCCGCACTATCACCCGGCTATGAAGTCCCTCGTGCCGGTTCGCAAGGCGCTCGGCGTGCGCACTGTGTTCAATATCCTCGGCCCTCTGACCAATCCGGCCGAGCCGCCGTTCATGGTGGTGGGCGCGTTCAGCCCGGCGGTCGCCGAGCTGATGGCCGAAGCGCTCTCGGGGCTCCCTGTGGAACGTGCGTTCGTGGTCCACGGCGAGCCGGGGTGGGACGAGGCCACGCCATGCGGGCGCTTCCTGCTGTTCGATGTGCGCCCCGGAAAGGTGTCGAAGGAGGTACGCGACCCGGCCGACTTCGGGATCGAGCGATGCGCGCCCGAGGACCTCGCCGGCGGCGATGCGGCGGAGAACGCCGCGGCCATCGAGTCGACGCTCAGGGGCACTGAAGGACCGCTCCGCGAGGCGCTGGTGCTGGGCGCCGGACTCGCCCTCGAAGTGGCGGGAGAGGCCGCCGACCTCTCGGACGGCATCCGGGCCGCCCGCGCCGCGATCGACGGGGGGATCGCCGCCGCTCTCCTCGACCGTCTGGCCGCGTTCGGATCCGTCCGAGCTGCAGGCAGTCCGCTGTCCGACCTCCTGTCCCGCATGGCGACCGGCTCGGCGGAGCGCGTGCGGACGGCCCGCCTCCTGGAGTCGCTCGAGGCCGTCAGGGAGCGGGCCCTGAGCGCTACGGCGCCTCCGTCCCTGCGCCTGGACGGCGGCTTCGACCTGTTCGCGGAGATCAAGCGGCGGGCTCCGTCCGCCGGCTCCCTTCGCGAGGCGGGCGTGGAGGACCTGAAGGCGCTGGCCGCCGGATCCGCCAGGGCGGGAGCGGCGGCGATCTCGGTCCTCACGGAGCCGACCGAGTTCGGTGGGACGCTGACCGACCTGGAAGTCGCGGCGCGAGCCGCCCCCTCCGTGCCGGTCCTCCGGAAGGACTTCCTCGTGGACCCCTACCAGGTGTACGAGGCCCGCGCGCACGGAGCGGGGGGGGTCCTGCTCATCCTCCGCATGCTGGATACCGCCACCCTCGTCTCGTGCATCGAGGCAGCTTCGGAGTGCCGCATGTTCGTCCTCCTGGAGGCGTTCGATGAGGCGGACCTGCAGCGTGCGGGTCCCGCGGCGGAGCTTGGGCGCAAGCTGGGAGTCCCGGTGCTCGTGGGACTGAACAGCCGCGACCTCTCGAGCCTGACGGTCGACTTAGGACGATTCGGGCGGCTGGCGGACCTCTTCCCACCCGGCGTTCCGCGGGTCGCGGAGAGCGGCCTCGTGAGATCGGAGCAGGCCCGGGACGTGGCCGCGCTCGGGTACGACGCGGCTCTCGTCGGAACGGCCCTGATGCGGGCGCTCGATCCCGAAGCGGCCGCCCGCGAGCTTCTCGCGGCCGGGCGTGCGGCGATCGTGTCGCGCGGATCCGTGTGGATCAAGATCTGCGGCCTCGCAACGGCCGAATCGGTTCTCGCCGTCGGGGAGTCCGGCGCGGATGCCGCGGGATTCGTATTCGCCGAATCCCCCCGCCGCGTCTCCCCCCGACAGGCGGCTGAGCTGGCGATGCTGCTGCCGCCGCACGTGGACCGGGTGGCGGTATTCCGGAACGCGTCGCGAGCCGATATCGAGGGCGTGCTGTCGGCGTTCCCTGCCGACATCGTCCAGACGGAACCGTCGACCGGAGCTCGCGAGGCGACCCGCGCGGCGGGAGCGCGCTTCCTGCCGGTGTTGCACGACGGGCCCGACCTCGAGGGACAGGTGAGCTCGGCCCGGCGAGCTGACGGCCGCACGGCCGCCATCCTGGAAGCAGCGGGACGCGGCGGCCGCGGTGTCCGGCCGAGCTGGGAGCGCGCCGCTGCTCTCGCCAGGACGATGCCGCTCGTCCTGGCCGGAGGATTGTCTCCCGGCAACATCGCCGACGCGATCTCGACCGTGAGACCGTTCGGCGTCGATGTGTCGAGCGGCGTCGAGCGGAGCGACGGAGGCAAGGACCCGGTTCGGATCGCCGCTTTCGTCGAGGCGGCGCGCGCCGCGGCCGCGGCGACTGCCGCGCGAGCCAGTCACATGAGGCATGGCGGTGAAACCAGAGCGCGGGCAGGCGCCGATGACTGAGATTCCCGAGGGCGGCCGAGCCGCCGCAGGCACCCTGGAGGACCTGCTGGCCGGGAGGATGCCGGACGAACGTGGCCGGTTCGGCGCGTACGGAGGGCGATTCGTGCCGGAGACTCTGATGCCGGCCCTGGAGCTCCTCGAGAGGGGAGCTAGCGAGGCGCTGGCAGACCCCGCCTTCCAGGCCGAGCTGGGGGCACAGCTCGCGGACTGGATAGGACGCCCGACGCCGCTCACCCGCGCGGTTCGCCTGAGCGAGAGGTGGGACGCGGACGTATGGCTGAAGCGCGAGGACCTGGCCCACACGGGCGCACACAAGATCAACAACGCGATCGGCCAGGCGCTGATCGCCCGACGGATGGGCGCGCGACGGGTGATCGCGGAAACGGGTGCGGGCCAGCACGGTGTGGCGTCGGCCGCGGCGTGTGCGCGGCTCGGCCTGCCCTGCACCGTCTACATGGGGGAGGTCGACGCCGCGCGGCAGCGACCCAACGTGCAGCGCATGGAGCTGCTGGGGGCCCGAGTCGTCGAGGTCGGGAGCGGCGACCGGACTCTGCGTGCCGCCATCGACGAGGCTCTCAGAGACTGGGTGTCGGACCCGGAGAGCACCTACTACCTGCTCGGCTCGGCGGTTGGACCGCACCCGTACCCCTGGCTCGTGCGTCAGCTGCAGACCGTGATCGGTCGCGAGGCCCGGGCCGGCCTCCTTCTGGCATCGGGCGACCTGCCGGACGCCGTGGTGGCCTGCGTCGGGGGCGGCTCCAACGCGATCGGGATCTTCCACGCCTTCCTGGGAGACCCGGAAGTGGATCTTGTCGGAATCGAAGCCGGCGGTTCCGGAGCCGGGCCCGGCGAGCACGCGGCCACTGCGAGCCGCGGAACTCCGGGGGTCCTGCACGGCAGCCATTCGCTGCTGCTCCAGGATCGCTTCGGCCAGGTCAGAGATACGCACTCCGTGTCCGCCGGACTGGATTATCCCGGGGTCGGACCGGAACACTCGTTCCTCGCGGCGGTCGGGCGCGTGCGCTACACGAGCGTGGGTGACGACGAGGCCGTGGAGGCCCTGGAGGAGTGTGCCGCTGCCGAGGGCATCATCCCGGCGCTGGAGTCGGCGCACGCCCTGGCCGGTGGCCGGCGCCTGGCCCGGGCCACTCCGGGATCGACGATCCTCGTAGGGCTTTCGGGCAGGGGCGACAAGGACCTGGGAATCCTGGACGACCTGCGCAGGACGGGAAGGACGACGTCCGATGCCGGATGAGGTGCCACGTCCGGCGGACGAACCGGTGAACTCCGGTGACGGCGAGCGGCGCATCGGCGAGGCCATCGCGCGGGCGAAGGCCGAGCGGCGGCCGGCCATCGCAGCTTTCCTAACCGCCGGATTTCCGACCCGCGAGCGTTTCGCATCCCTGCTTTCGGCAGCTGCCGCGGAAGCCGACCTGGTGGAAGTCGGGGTCCCGTTCAGCGACCCGATGGCGGATGGCCTGACGATCCAGCGCTCCAGCCGGGTGGCGCTCGAGAACGGGACGACGCTCCCGTGGATCCTGGAGACGATCGGAGAGGCGACGCGAGCTGGAGCCGGGGCCGGCTCCGACACGCCCCCGGGACCGACCCGTCGGTCACCGGTGCTCCTGATGAGCTACCTGAACCCGATCCTGGCCCACGGCTTCGGAGCGTTCGCGTCGGACGGAGCCGGGGCCGGGATTGCCGGTCTGATCGTTCCCGATCTCCCGCTCGAGGAATCGCACCGGCTGCGAGCCGTGCTGGCTGGATCGGGGATCGCACTCGTGCAGCTCGTGACGCCGGCCACTCCGCCGGGCCGGCTGGAGCGGGTGTGCGAGGCCAGCCGGGGCTTCGTGTACGCCGTGACGATGAAGGGGACGACGGGGGCCCGAGTCGACGCGGCCGCGGCAGCGGAGTACCTGGCGCGCGTGCGACGTGTGTCGCCGGTCCCGGTCCTGGCCGGATTCGGCGTCCGGTCCGCGACCGACGTCGCCGGTCTCGCCGGGTTCGCGGACGGCGTGATCGTTGGAAGCGCGCTCGTGGAAGCGATCGAGAGAGGCGTGGACCCCGGGATGTTCGTGCGCGAGCTGCGCGGCGAGGAGATGGCGTCATGATCGCGGTATTGGAGAAGGGAGCTTCCCTGCGCAGGAAGGCCGAGATCGTGCGCTTTCTGGAACAGGAGGGTTTCCGCGTCCAGGTGAGCGAGACGGCGGAGGGCGCCTTCGTCAGCATCGTCGGAGAGGGCTCCGAATCCGTAGCCGAGGCGCTGCGCGGGATGCCGGGTGTGGTGGAGCTGAAGCCGGACGCGCCGGGCTACCCGCTGGTCTCGCGCACTCACAAGCCGGAATCCACGCGCGTGAAGGTGGAGGACATCGTCATCGGGGGGCGCGAGGTAGTGGTGATCGCCGGTCCCTGCGCCGTGGAGAGCCGGGAGCAGATCCTCCAGGCCGCGGAAGTCGTCCGCTCGGCCGGTGCGCGGCTCTTGCGGGGCGGCGCCTTCAAGCCACGTTCGTCGCCCTACAGCTTCCAGGGATTGGGAGAACGGGGCCTCGAACTGCTCGCCGAGGCGAGGGACCGGACGGGCCTCCGGGTCGTCACCGAGGTCGTCGCGCCGGAGGATGTCGATCTGGTGGCCGAGCACGCGGACGTGCTGCAGATCGGGGCCCGCAACATGCACAATTACCGGTTGCTGTCGGCCGTCGGATCGCAGCCGCGGCCCGTATTGCTCAAGCGCGGGATGATGTCCACCGTCGACGAGATGCTGCTCGCCGCCGAGTACATCGTGGCCGGCGGCAACCCACGCGTGATCCTGTGCGAGAGGGGAATCCGCACCTTCGAGACCTCATCTCGCAACACCCTCGATCTGTGCGCCGTGCCGATCCTCAAGGAACGCACCCACCTCCCCGTGATCGTCGACCCGAGCCATGCGGCGGGCCGGCGGGAGTGGGTCCCGGCCCTGGCACGCGCCGCAGTGGCCGCCGGGGCGGACGGCCTCATCGTTGAGGTCCATCCCGATCCCGCGAACGCCGCGAGCGATGGCAGGCAGAGCCTGACGCCCGACGGGTTCCGCGAGCTGATGCGGGAGCTCGGGATCCTCACTACCGCCGTCGGTCGCTGCATGTAAGCGAGGCGTGCGCCTCAGGTGCATTGCTTTTTCAGGAACGAGAGGCGAGATTTAGTGTAGACTAAATCGCTCGAGCCCCGCCGGGGCTCCGTATCGTTCGCTGGAGAAGACATGTCCGGGTTGTGGGGGATAGCGGTTCTCGTGCTGCTTGCGGCGGCCTGGCTGCTGCCGCGTCACGGCGTGGCCGCGCGTCTGGCGCGCTGGCGCGACGTACGGCATCGAATCCGGGTGGAGGACGCGCTCAAGCACCTCCTGGCGGCGAAGCAGCGGAACGTCGCCGCGACCGCCGCGTCCGTGTCGGGTGCCGTCGGGATCGGGGCTTCCGCGACGACCTCCCTGGTCGAGGAGATGGAGCGCGAGGGACTCGTGCAGATCCGGGCGAGCGCACTCGAGCTCACGCCGGACGGACGGGAGTACGCCCTGCAGGTGGTGCGGGCTCACCGCCTGTGGGAGCGGTACCTGGACGACGAGACCGACCTCCCGCTCACCGAGATTCACCTCGCCGCGGATCGAGCCGAGCACCGTCTGACGGTCGACCAGGCCGACCGGCTCGACGCCAGGCTCGGACATCCCCACACGGACCCGCACGGCGACCCGATTCCGACGCCGGAAGGCAGGATCGCACCGTTTCCGGGCATTCCTCTGACGGACCTGCCGGAGGGAGAGGACGCGGAGGTCACGCACCTCGAGGACGAGCCGCCGGGGGTATTCCAGACGATCGTCCACCTGGGACTGACCCAGGGAGCGCACGTCCAGGTCGTGGAACGCCGGCCCGGACTCATCCGCCTGGAGGTCGATGGGAGGGAAGTGTCGCTGCCGGCCGTGGCGGCGGCCAATGTGCACGTGGGACCCGTCCGGCGACCGGCGGAAGCCGAGCTGGGCGTCATTCCGCTGGACCGGCTGCGCCGGGGCCAGGACGCCCGGGTGGTTCGCATCGACGAGCGCATCCGCGGACTCACCCGGCGGCGCCTGCTCGACCTCGGCATCACTCCCGGTACGCTGATCCGGCCCGAACTCGAGCCCCTGTTCGGCCGGCCGCGGGCGTTCCGCATCCGCCAGACGCTGGTGGCGCTCCGGGACGAGCAGGCGGCAGGCATCCAGGTACGACCGCTGTCGGCGGATCCCGGCCCGGCGATCGAAGCCGATGAGCGAGAGGCCTCATGAGCGCCTGCGAGACCTGCCCCGCCTACGAGCAGCTCACGCGGATGGGCATCTCCATGGGAAGGTACGACCGGGTCGTGGCGCTCGCCGGCAACCCGAACACGGGAAAGTCCACCCTGTTCAACGCGCTCACCGGCCTCAAGCAGCACACCGGGAACTGGCCGGGGAAGACGGTCGCCCGAGCGGAGGGCGGGTTCGAATTCCGCGACGTGCGCTTCAAGCTCGTTGACCTGCCGGGCACGTACTCGCTGATGGCGGCCTCGCAGGACGAGGAGGTGGCCCGCGACTTCCTGTTGTTCGCGCGCCCGGACTGCACCGTGGTGGTCACGGACGCCACGGCGCTGGAGCGCAACCTCAACCTGGTGCTCCAGGTGATGGAGGTGACGAGCCGTGTCGTCGTCTGCGTCAACCTGATCGACGAGGCGGAACGCAAGGGCCTGCGTGTGGATGCCGGGGCGCTCTCCGCCGAGCTCGGAGTCCCGGTCGTACTCACGTCGGCCCGCTCCGGGCGCGGCCTGCGCGAGCTGGTGGAGACGGTGTGCGACGTGGCCGAAGGCAAGCGGACCACGACCCCCGTCCACGCCGAGCCGCCACCGCAGATTGCCC
>CANPVW010000170.1 GCA_947581745.1 Candidatus Benthicola azotiphorus | reverse complement strand
AGCCGGGGGTTTCCTCCACGTCGACGACAATTACGGCCTGGACTCGTCGTTTCGGCGCGAGATCCGGCGCGTGTTTCCGGACGCCGAGCTGACGGACGTACCTCTGAGCCACCCGGTCTATCGAATCCTGTACCGCTTCCCCGACGGACTCCCGAAGATTCACGAACACGACGGCTTGCCGGCCCGGGGTCTCGGGATCTTCCTGGACGGACGACTGGCCCTGTTCTACAGCTACCAGAGCGATCTCGGCGACGGCTGGGAGGATCCGGAGGTCCACAACGACCCGCCCGAGGTGCGCGAGCAGGCGATCCGCATGGGAGTCAACCTGTTCCTGTTCGCTCTCTCGTCGGCCACCCCTCGCTAGCCTGCTCCCGGACGCGGGCCAGGCGGAGCGCGTTCACGGTCACCACCAGGGAGGCCCCCATGTCACCCACGAGAACGGCCACGATCAGGGACACCCAACCGAGCGGCACCCCGATGGCCAGGATGACCTTCACAGCGAGGGCCGCGAGGATGTTCTGTCGTATCACCCGGCGGCTCCGCCTGGCCAGACGGTACAGGTAGGGCAGCCGGGCCAGGTCGTCTCCCATCACAGCGATGTCGGCCGTCTCGAGTGCGGCATCGGACGCCGCCGCGCCCATGGCGATCCCCACTGAGGCGGCGGCCAGAGCCGGGGCGTCGTTGACCCCGTCTCCCACCATGGCCGTGCACCCCGTCTCGGCTTCCAGGCGCTCTACGGCCTCGACCTTAGCGGCTGGCTCGAGTCTCGACCACACGTCGTCCACTCCAGCTACCCTTCCCGCCTCTTCGGCCGCCTGACGAAGGTCACCGCTGAGTACCACGATCCGCTGGATGCCCAGGTCCCTCAGCTCCCGGATCACTCCCGGGACCACTGGACGAACCGGGTCGGTGAGGCCGAGAATCGCTACGACGGACATGTCTCCCCCATCCGGAGTCCGCAGCACGACCACGGGTGTCTTGCCCTCGGCAGCGAGAGTCGCGAGCTGCGGGTCCGAATCCATATCGACCAGACTCGGTCGGCCGACTGTGTACACGGCCGGTCCGACTCTCGCTCTCGCGCCCCGTCCCGGGAACGACTCGAAGTCCGTGACTTCCAGATCGTCGCCCGCGCCGTTTGCAGCCCTCACGATGGCCCGGGCGATCGGATGCTCGGAACGCGCTTCCACTGCCGAGGCTATCGCGAGAACCGTCTGGCGATCGAGATCCGCGACCGTGATTACATCCGTCACCTCGGCCCGTCCGTGGGTCAGGGTGCCCGTCTTGTCGAACGCCACGACCCTGACGTCCGCCATTCGCTCCAGACTGGCCCCACCTTTGATCAGAACGCCGTGCCGGGCCGCCGCCGTGATGGCGCTCACCACCGACACGGGCGTAGAGATCACCAGTGCGCACGGACACGCGATGACCAGCAGGGTCAACCCGCGGAGCAGCCACATCGCGAAGGGCTGTCCGAACAGGAAGACTGGAACGGCGACCACCAGCACGGCTCCGATGGTCACGGCCGGCGTGTAGTAGCGTGCGAATCGCTCGACGAACCGCTCACTCGGAGAGCGCCGCCGCTCGGCTTCCTCGATCAGCCGGATCATCCTCGCCAGAGTCGTGTCGCCGGCGTCGCCCTCGCTGCGAACCACCAGGAAACCCTCGTGCAGGATCGAACCCGCGTACACACCGTCCCCCAGACCCTTCTCGACCGGCATCGCCTCGCCCGTGATCGGAGACTCATCCACGGCGGAGTGGCCGTCCACGATCTGCCCGTCGGCCGGGATCCTCTCGCCCGGACGAACGACGACTTCGTCCCCGGCCGTCACATCGGCAGACCGAATCGTGACTTCTCGTCCATCCCTCCGGACCCGCGCGACTTCGGGGGACAGCTCCATCAGCGACCTGACGGATGCTTCGGCACGCTCTGACGCGAATCCCTCCAGGAGCTCGGCGACCGAGAAGAGGAAGGCGATGGCCGCGGCTTCCATGTACTCCCCGATCGCAGCCGCACCGATCACCGCGAGGAGCATGAGCACGTGCATATCGAGCACTCGGCCCCGGATGGCGCCGATTGCCCGAGGGAGGAAGTTCGCAGCTCCGACGATTGCGGCACCGACGAACAGGAGGTCCTCAGCCGCCGGCCAGGAAGGCCCCCCGTGCGAATCCACGATCGACCCGTGAAGCAACACTCGCAGGGCGAGGCCGGCGAAGAAGAGAGCGCCCGCGATGTAGGTGCGATAGGCGCGAGGACTGCGCCAGACGCCTATTCCCTGCCCAGGCTCAGCGGCCGGGATGAGAACAGTATAGCCGAGGTCTCCGACCTCCCGCCTGATCGTCTCCTCGTCCACCACCTCCGGGTCGAACGAGACCTCCAGGCGGCGCGACACAGGGCTGCCTTCGACCGTCTCGACTCCGGGCCGCTTGCTGAGCCCGCGCCGGATCGTGTCGAGGCAACTCGCGCAGTCCATGTCGTCGACCCGGAACTCGACCAGCTTTCTGTGTCTGGCGCCATTCATCGCATGCCCCCCCCGGACCGGAGCCCGGGTCGTTGACGCCTGGGCAATCGGCGAATCGGGTGGAACTCAGAATCAGGCATCGGGAGAGGATAGTCGTGCGGCGACCTGCCGATCAGGCCTGCGCCGCTGTTCTCACAGCCGGAAGACGCCGTTGATGAACAGCATGGCGATCATGACCGCAATCGCCACGACCAGCGGGCCGACGAACAGAGCCCGATACAGCTTCGAATCGAACCGCAGATGCATGAAGAAGCCGACGACCATCGTGAACTTCGCAGCAGAAAGCGTGAGGAGGAGCGGCACGAGCACCGGTCGGACGGCTTCGAGGTAGAACACCGCCACCTCGACAGCCGTGAGCACCCCGAGGACCGCAGCGACCAGGACATACGTACCGTTGCTCGGGTGTGCGTGCTGGACGTGTTCGTTGCTCTGCGCCATTCGCGCCTGCTCCTTCTCAGCTCAGCAGGTATATGAGGGTGAACAGCACGATCCACACCACGTCCACGAAGTGCCAGTAGAGACCCGCGATCTCTACGGTCTCCGCGCTGGCCTGCGTCAGCCGGCCACGCACGCCCATGAAGAACAGGCTCAGTAACCAGATGACTCCGACGGTGACGTGCGCACCGTGCGTGCCCGTCAGCAGGAAGAAGCTCCCGCCGAACAGGTTCGTCTGCAAGGTCAGGCCCTCGTGCACGAAGTGCGTGAACTCGTAGACCTGCCCTCCCAGAAACACCATGCCGAACACCGCGGTCATCAGGAGCCACACCTTGCCCCACTTCATGTCTCCGCGCTGCACCGCCGAAAGTGCGAGGACCATCATCAGGCTGCTCATCAGGAGCACGAACGTGGTGACCGTTATGAACGGGATGTTCAGGAGCTCCTCGGGGTACGGCCCCACGATGCTCTTTCCCCGATAGACCAGATAGGTGATGATCAATGAGCCGAAGAGCATGCACTCGGAACCGATGAAGGCCCACATCAGGATCTTCCGGCTCGGAAGCCCGGTCGCCGAATGCACCTCCAGGGTCGCCACGTCCGTCTGACTCACGCCCACTCCTCTTCTCTAGTGCTCGAGGGGCTGGAAGGCCCAGCCGTATACGCCGAACAGGACCACCGCCACTCCCACGAACAGCACCGGCAGGGTCGTCGTCAGTCCACCCGCTGCCATCACGACGATCCCGATGGCCGTGGTGAGAGGAAAGGCCGACGGCCCCGGCATGTGCGGCTCGGGAGCTTCGACGTCGTCGCCTGGCCTCGAATCCGAAGTGTCAGCCGCCCACAGCGGATCACGCCCGTAAACCTTCGGGAGAACCTTGAAATTGTAGTGCGGCGGCGGCGAGGCGATCGACCACTCCAGCGTGCTGCCGCCCCACGGATCGGCACCCGTGGGCGGGCCCTTTCGCAGCATCTGGAGAACGTTCCAGATGAAGATCAGCATGGAACTCCCCAGCAGCAGAGCTCCGACAGTCGACATGAGGTTCATCGCCTCGAACCCGAGCCCGGATTCGTAGGTGAACGTCCGCCTGGGCATCCCGTGCAGGCCGAGAAAGTGCTGCGGGAAGAAGGTCAGATTGAACGAAACGAGCATGATCCAGAAGTGGATCTTGCCCAGGCGATCGCTCAGCATGCGACCGGTCACCTTCGGGATCCAGTAGTACATTCCGGCGAACAGGGCGAACATCACGCCGCCGAACAGCACGTAGTGAATGTGAGCGACGATGAAGTACGTGTCCGTCTGCTGCAGGTCGGCGGCCGCCGAGGCGTGCATCACGCCGCTCAGCCCGCCGATAATGAACATCGCGATGAAGCCCAGGCAGAAATAGAGCGGAGTCTTCAGCCGCAGGCTGCCACCCCACAGCGTCGCAATCCAGTTGAATATCTTCACTCCGGTCGGAATCGCGATCAGCATCGTCGCCGCCGCGAAGACGGTGTTGGCCACCGGGCCGAGCCCGACCGCGAACATGTGGTGCGCCCATACGCCGAAGCCGAGGAACGCGATCAGAACGCCCGAGTAGACGACAAATGCATACCCGAAGAGAGGCTTCCTGGAAAACACCGGAATGATCTCCGAGACCATTCCGAGTCCCGGCAGGAGCAGGATGTAGACCTCGGGGTGTCCGAAGATCCAGAACAGATGCTGCCACAACAGGACATCACCGCCCGCGAGCGGGTTGAAGAACTGCGTGCCGAACATGCGATCGAACATGAGCAGCACGAGTCCCACCGTGATCGCCGGAAAGGCCATCACGAGGAGAAACGACGTGATCAGCGTCATCCAGGTGAAGAGCGGCATGCGCATGAAGTGCATGCCCTCGCACCGCAGGTTGATGATCGTCACGATGAAGTTCAAGGCGGCCGCGATCGACGACACTCCCAGCACGAGCAGGCCGAGAACCCAGAAATCCACCCTCATGCCCGGCGAGTACTGAGTCGAGGTCAGGTTGGCGTAGCCGAACCAGCCTGCGTCCGGCGCTCCCCCGAACAGGAAGCTCGAGTTCATGAACAGGGCGCCGAGGAAGAACACCCAGAAACTGAACGCGTTCAGCCGCGGGAAGGCAACGTCACGCGCGCCGATCTGCAACGGTACGATGAAATTGAAGAAGGCGGCGCTCAGCGGCATGATGGCGAGAAACACCATCGTGGTTCCGTGCATGGTGAACAGCTGGTTGTACAGGTCAGGGTTGATCAACGTATTCTCGGGAGTCCCCAGCTGCAGCCGGATGAGCAGTGCCTCGATACCTCCCACGAGGAAGAACAGAAACGCGCTCACGCCGTACATGACGCCGATGCGCTTGTGATCGACCGTCGTCAGCCAGCTCCAGATACCGCCCGAGTACGTGCCACCGTGATCCTGCGCCCCCACCCCGGGGGTTTCAGCGCCGACGGCTCCAGTGACTGCCATTTATTCTCCGTGCTTCTCGTGATTGCGCTGCGGAGAGCCCGCCCGTAGCTACTTCAGGCTCTGCAGATATGCAACGATGCGGCGCACCGTCTCATCGTCCAGCTCCGGTACCACCATCAAGGCTCCAGGCTTCACGGCCTGTGGATTCCGGATCCAGCGCTCCAGGTTCTCAGGCGTGTTGTCGAGGATTCCCGCTGCGATGCGGCGTCGGCTGCCCACGTGGGTCAGGTCAGGGCCGATTACCCCCTGTGCGACGGTGCCACGGACCTTGTGGCACGCGATGCAACCACCTCGCATGAACGCCTGGCTGCCCTCAGCCGCGATGACGGAGTCCGCGGCCAGGGCATCCGACTTCTGACGGTCCACCCACGCCTGGAAGGCCTCGGGCGCTTCGGCGACCAGCTGCATCTTCATCAGGGCGTGCGACAGGCCACAGAACTCGGCGCACTGGCCGAGATACAGGCCCGCCGAGTCCGCCGTGAACCATATCTGGTTCTCATGCCCCGGTATCGCGTCGCGCTTGCCACCGAGCCGCGGAAACCAGAAGCTGTGAATGACGTCCGCCGACGTCAGCCTCACATCGATCTGCGTGCCGACCGGAATGTGCATTTCGTTGGCGGTGACGACACCCAGGTCGGGATATCGGAACTCCCACCACCACTGGTGTCCGATCGCTTCCACCACGAGGGACTCTCCCCGCGCCGGCTGGTCCACATCCCAGATCGTCCTGATGGTCGGAATCGCGATCAGCACGAGAACAACGGCGGGCGCCAGCGTCCACGAGATCTCGAGCAGCGTGTTTCCATGCGTCGCTCTGGGAGCCGCACCGCCCGGCCGCTCACGGAAGCGGAAGATGGCGACGATGAGTGCGCCCTCGACCAGCACGAACACGATCACCGCCCAGAAGAAGATCCCCTCGAAGAGGTCCTGCAGCTTCCAGGCGAAATCCGATGCGGGATCGAGCGCCGACTGCGGAAACGGCCCGCCGCACGCTCCCAGCGCAAGCGCCGCCAGAGCCAGGAGCGGACCGATCCAGCGCGGCGCCCCCGACGTATGTGGTCGTCTACCGCGTTCCACGTTTATCGTCTGTCCTCTCGTAAGCCTCGAAT
>CANPVW010000169.1 GCA_947581745.1 Candidatus Benthicola azotiphorus | reverse complement strand
CGCCGCCTACTCCGGCGGGACGGCCTCCTCCGCGACCGCCGCCGTCCGCCGGCTGAGCCGGGACAGCCCGATCCCCCCGATAATCATCGCCGTGCCCGCGACCTGCACCCAGGTCGGGACCTCGCCGAGGGTCAGCCAGGCCACGATCAGTGCCACGACCGGCACCGTGTTGGAGTAGACGGCGGTCCGACTGCTGCCGAGGTGCCGGATCCCGTAGTACCACAGGATGTAGGCGAGGGCTAGCGACAGCGCGCCGCTGAACACGAGTCCTCCCCACGCTCCGGGGCCGACCGACCTCCACGGCTGTGCGAGAAGCGAGGGAACGGAGATCGCGACGAGCCCGATCGTCCCGGTCCACATCGTGAACGCCGTCACCGGAAGGGTGCCGTACTTCCGCACGTACGGACTGGACAGCACGGTGTACACGGACCAGCCGAGGGCCGACCCCAGCATGGTCAGATCGCCCCGCAGCGTATCGGCCCCGAAGTGGAGACCGCGGCTGCTCCCCCACAGGATGAGCGCGATGCCGGCGATCGACAGCGCGACGCCCGCCCACCCGGCCCGACTGATCACCTCGTGCTTCAGGGCGACCGAGAGCACCGTCACGATCAGCGGGACGGTCGCGAGCATGAGAGCGGCGTTTCCGGCCCTCGTTCCGTTGATGCCGAAGATGAACAGTGCCTGGTAGACCACGTTGCCGAGCAGACCGAGTCCGACCAGTCGCACCAGGTCCCGCCGATCGAACCGGATGCGTGTCCCGGAGACGAGAAGGAAGCCGGCGAGCAGCGTCGAGGCGAGGACGAATCGGGTCGAGTTGAACGCGAGCGGGCTGAACACCCGGAGCGCCGCCTTGACCACGGAGAAGTTCGACCCCCAGATGAGGACGAGCAGGACGATGGCCAGGTCGGGAGAGAACCTGCGTGTCTCTCCTTCCGGCGGTCTCGTCGCTCGGGTGTCGGTCATCGTCTGGCGCTCTCTCGTGAGACGGCGCGCCACGCGCGCGGCCGGACACGGTACTAGCCGAACGAAACGGCAGGGGCAAGGGGAGATTCGATGAGGATCGCGTTGATCCAGCAGCACGCGGGCGACAGCCGGGCCGACAACCTGGACAGCGCCCTCAGGAACATGGGCCTCGCCGCCGAGCGCGGTGCGCAGCTCGTGGTGTTTCCCGAGGTCGCACTCACCCGGTTCTTCCCGCAGCGGAGGGCCTTCGCCGAGGCGGCGGAGTGGGCGGAGACGATTCCGGGGCCGACGGCGGACCGGATCGCGGCCCGGGCCCGGGAGCTCTCCCTGGTCACAGTGTTCAACATGTACGAGCGGGACGAGGCCGGACGCACCTTCGACGCCTCGCCCGTGTTCGAGGCCGACGGGTCCCTGCTCGGCGTCACCCGGATGGTGCACATCACGGACTACGACTGGTTTCACGAGCGGGAGTACTACGAGCCGGGAGACCGGGGAGCGCCGGTGTACGCGACCTCCGCGGGGCGCATCGGAGTGGCGATCTGCTACGACCGACACTATCCCGAGTACATGCGGGCGCTCGGCGTGGCCGGGGCGGAGATCGTGTGCATTCCGCAGGCCGGCGGGGTGGGGGAGTGGCCGGAGGGCATGTACGAAGCGGAGGTGCGCACGGCGGCGTTCCAGAACGGCTATTTCGCGGCCCTGTGCAACCGGGTCGGAGCGGAGGAGCAGGTCACGTTCGCCGGCGAGTCGTTCGTCTCCGATCCCGAGGGGGTGGTGGTGGCCCGCGCCGCCTCGCTCGAGGACGATCTGCTGATCGCCTCCATCGACCTCTCGGCCTGCGCCCGCTCCACGGCGAGGAGGCTTTTCTGGAGGGACCGGAGGCCCGAACTTTATGCGGACTGGCTGGTCGACAAACTGCGACCCGAAACCGGAATGTGAACGACATGCGCCCGAGCCGGCTCGTCCTACTGGTTCTCGCTCCCACCCTCCTGGCCCTCGCCTGCGCCCGGCCCGACGCCGGCGGCGAAGGCGAAAGCGCCAAACCCCGCAGTCCGCTCCCGGACCCGAGCGGCTGGGGAACGCACGTCCTCGCCGTGGCGGTGGCGCCGGACAGCGCCGTGTGGGTCGGGACCTACGGCGACGGGATCTACGTGAGTCGGGACGGGAGTGGAGACGAATGGGAGCACATCGTTTCTTCGGATGACTCGACCTCCATTTCGTGGGACTTCGTCAACTCGTTCGCCTTCGCGCCCGGCGAGGTGTGGTACGGCACGGTCGGCAACGGCTGGGGGCTGTCTCGCGATGGGGGCGCGACCTGGGACAACTGGACGTTCAGGAAGCTCGGGCCGCGCTGGCAGTACGTCGCCCCGGACGGCATCCACGCGGCGGGCGACACCGTCTACATCGCGACCGCCGACGGCCTCCGCATCACATCGGACGACGGCGAGACGTACCGGGACGTGGTCAACGAGCCGGGCTTCCCGAACAAGTACCTCCTGTCGCTCAACGTCCGTACGGAGCCCGGCGTGGTCCCCGCGATCACGGTCACGCACCTCCGGGGGATGTCGGAGAGCAGCGACGGCGGGCGCCACTGGACGCACGGAGCCCGGTTCGGCGGAGAGTCCGCGCGCAGGCTGGCGGAGATCCCGCCGCGACAGAGTACCTGCCGGGCGACGCCCCTGACGCGGCGGCTGTGTGACTGGATCTTCGTCTTCCGCACCTACCCGGACCCGGGCGGCGAGATCGTCCGGGCCTCGGACACCGCCCACTTCTGGTTCGAGCGTCCGGTCCTGCCGGCGGACAACCCCTTCCTGGACCAGACCTACACGTACGGCTCGACCATGGGCGGCAACTTCCAGCAGCATCAGGGAGTCGAGTTCAACGTACCCGAGGGCACCGAGATCCACGCCGCGGGCGACGGAGTGGTGGCCTTCGCCGGCGAGGCGGAGGCGGGGGCGCGCACGGTGGTGATCCGGCACGACCAGCCCTTCGACGGCCAGGTCGTGTGGACGACCTACTACCACAACTCCGAGCTCGAGGTGGCGGAGGGTGATACCGTGCGGGCCGGCGACGTGATCTCGCTGGCCGGCAACACGGGCCGGGCCACCAACGACCACCTTCACTTCGAGGTCCACACGACCCCGGACGACGACGTTCGCGCGGTGGTCGATCCCGAGCAGAGGTTTCCTCCCTACAGCAGGAATCCGCAGCTCTGGCTGGAGCCGCTTCCCGGCACCGGCGTCATCGCGGGCCGGGTGTTCGACTCGGCAGGCGAGCCGGTCCCGGGCGCCCGCGTCTACGGGGTGACGAAGCCGCAGCCGATCGAGACACCGTTCTCCTTCGCCGAGACCTACGAGGACCGGGCCCACCCGGACCCGGTGTTCGGGGAGCATTTCGCGATCGGCGACGTGCCGATCGGCGAGTGGGTCCTGGGGGTGGAAATCGAAGGGAAGAAGGTGTTTCGGAAGGTGCTCGTGGAGGAGCGGAAAGTGACTCAGGTGGAGTTCCGGCCGTAGGCGGCGAGCGGGGGCTGGTGTTGCATGCGCACCACGGTTGACACACCGAATCCAGCCACCGGATAATAAGCCGGTGTCATAGCGGTGCCTCCCCTCAGCATCGCACGCAGAGATCCATCCATGGATCATTGCTGGCAGCTTTACCACGATCGGAGGTGTACGATGCGCCGCCTAGCCTTGCCGCTCTTCCTGGTCACACTGCTCCTCGGAGGCTGTGCAGAGGAGCAGGCGGGTCCCCCGACGCAGGCTGGAGGAACCGCACTCTCATCGCCGTCGATGGCGGTCGTCGGTGCGACTGCCTCCAGGTACCTGGTG
>CANPVW010000168.1 GCA_947581745.1 Candidatus Benthicola azotiphorus | reverse complement strand
GACGAAGTTGTCCAGGGCGCGTGATGGATAATCGAAGGAGGCCACGGCGCCACCGATCGTCACCCCGCTCGGCTCCAGACCGAGCTCCGGACGGGTCAGCACCGTACCCTCCTTCTGGAACATCCCGACCATCCCGATCTGCCCGTGCTCACCCAGCTGGTATTGTCCCGTGAAACCGAGGATGCTCTTCGAACCGACCTGAAACAGCGGCTTCTGCTCGAACCGAACCGACAGTTCCGGGTTTTCGGCCCCCGCGAACAGGTCTCCCGGCCGGAGCAGCGTCAGCTGCCCGATGTCGTAGTCGATCGTGTAGTCCTCGCCCGCGACGAGATCCCGGCCGCCCAGGGACACTCGCTCACTGCCCTCGCGAATGCCGATCGCGCCTAGCGAGAAGGTGCTCTGGGCCTCGGTGCTTCTCGCGCGGTACTCGAAGTTCAGGCGGTACAGGTAGGCGGTCTCTCTCGTCTGATCCAGCGGCTCGTCGTAGATCGTGGTGTTCTTGTCGGCATCCACGAGCGGGAATGGCTGTCCCTGGATGGATGGAACGCGACTGTCCTGGAGCGGTGGGGGCGTCTTGAAAGGTTCCTGGGCTCTGTACACGAGATAGACGCCTGTCAGCACGTTCGTTCCTGCGAACTCGCCACTCGAGGCGGGGCGCCAGATGCGACCGGCGTCCAGCTGATCGTCGCGGGGCTGGTCGTCCAGCCCGAAGATCTCGAGAAACGAGTATTCCGTCTGATCGACCGCTCGAACCACGGGCCCCGACTCGACGGGCCCCTGGGACAGCACGAGCCTGACGCTGCCCCATTCCACGTCGTTGGCGCTCGAGATGCGATAGATGTTGTGCATCTCCTGGTCCCAGGTGACCCCGCCCGGACGATGGGTCTCGGCGTCCTTGAGCAGCTGGAGGACCGGGAGCGCGCCGCTCCCGGTATTCGATATCTGGCGAAATATCTCCTCGGCATCGTAGTCCCCGATCGTATCGCCGTTCGCGGCGATGTACGTCCCGGCCAGGGCCTCGTCCCGCTGGATCCTCGACTGTATGACGGCCCACAGGCCACTCCTGTGGACGATGTAGTCGTCACCCTCCACCATCGGTCGGAAGAAGCCGAGAAACTGGACGCTGTCCGGGACCGTCGGATCGTCTTCGTCGGGAGATCGATAGGCCAGGCCCCGGGCCTGAATGATGCCCTCCTGGACGTTCTGCTGCTGGCCACCCCCCGTCACCTCGTGCCGGTAGAGCTTTACCGAAGATGCGGGACGCAGGCTGTCCGGTACCTCGTTGCCCTGGAGCGCCAGCATGTCGATGTACGGGTAGCCCTCTATCTGGCGAGGATCGACCAGCCAGAAGAACTGCCCGGTCGCATAGGCCGCATCATCGAGCGTGGTCTCGAAGTCCTGCAGCACGGTGCTCTCGCCCCCGGCCCCGCCGACGTCCAGCGTCAGGTTCCGGTCGAGGACGTTACCCTCCTGTTCCGCGAGCACCCCGCGAAATGTCATCGGTCCGAGCCTCGCGTCTCCCCGGAAACCGAAGTTGCCGGCCGGAATGCCCTTGGACAGATACTGCGAACGAGGCAGAGGCAGGCTGACCTGTCCGACTTCCGCGAACTCGAGGATCTCGCCGGGCTTGCCCTCGTAATAGACGTTCAGGTCGTTGGTGGCGTTGAACTCCCGCGTCTGGTCGAAGTCCACGTTGACGTGAAATCGCTCGGAGATGGTCCCCCGCACCAGGGCCCGTACCTGGAATTCCGGGGTAACCGTCGGAACGGCGCTCGCGTTGCACTTCTGTCCGACGTTGATCGTACAGGGATCGAAGCTCTGCCAGCGCGAGTTCATCTGTCCGCTGCCATCCAGCTCCAGCTCGAGGTCGGCATACTGCTCCAGCGCGTCCGGCAGGATGTCGAGGCGTTGCTCCTGCGCCACCCGCCGGACGACGGAGTCCGCCGCCACCCCTTCAGACTCGGCGAGGAACCGCCGACGGCTGAAGCCGGCGGGGAACTTGTCCACCGAAAGACCCAGCCAGAACAGGGTGTCTCCGCGCGCCGCCAGCCTCACGTCCAGCGAATCACCCTCCGCTGCCAGCCACGCGCGCGCGCCGGTCCATCGGTAGCGGATGAGATCGGAGCCGTAGGCCGCGAGGACCTGGTCGAGCCCGGTGCGCCACGGGTATTCCAGCGTTGTCATTCCCAGACGCAGCACGGGAGCCCGCGGCTGCTGCGGGACGGTGTCGGCCCGCGAGGTGAGGGTCGTGCCCCTCTCGAGGCCGGCTGCCGCCGAGTCCGCCAGGATGAGGAGCGAGTCGGGAGTGACGGGCTCGGGGGAGGCGGTTACGTCCTGCGCCGACGATGTCGGGGCCCATAGGAACGACAGCGCGACCAGGACCAGGGACGCGGCCACCGTGTGCCGACGCGGCCTCGACGCGCCGTGCCTTCGCCGAAACGAGACGCTGAGCCAGGGCATGGGCGACGCAATATAGGGAGGCCTGCCGCGGCGCGGAAATGAGGGACTCGACTGGCGGGAGAGCGGCGGCGATCCCGAAACGGCGGGAGCGAGGACGCCCCGAGTCGGTTCAGAAGATCAGCGTGATCTCTGCAGGAGCGGTAATCGGACGGCCCATTCTGCGTCCCGGCTTGTAGTCCATCTTCATGTAGGTGTCGATCAGCCGCCGATTGAATCCCGCGTTCGGCGTCCGCGGTCGCAGCTCCACGTCCAGAGCTCGCCCATCCGCACTGACCAGGACGCGGATCTGCACCCTGGTTCCCTTGATCTCGTCCGGCGGATCCCACTCCGGAACGATGACCCGCGGCTCGGGTGCGGTGACGCGGAACTGCCCCTCGGCCTCGGTGCCTCCATCACCCAGGCCCGAGCCGTCCGGGCGCCCGGGCCCCTCGTCGGGACCGGGCAGCGCCACGCCGCTCCGCAGGTCGGCGAACCTCGCCTGCAGCTGCTGCTCCCGAGGCATCTGTACTTCGACCTCCGGCGCATCGAGCTCGGGCACCTGGTCGGGCGGCGGCGGAACCACGATCTCACGCGGAGGGGCGATCGCGATGGCCTGCATGATGCCCCCTCCCGGCGCCGCCGCGGCATCTCCCATCCTCAGTCCGGCCGCGACGGTGTCCGGCAGCGGCTTGAGGTCGGTCTTCCATATCAGAAGCAGCGCGATGTGCGCCAGGACGGACAGCGTGAGGCCGATCCACGCCGCCTTCCTGTACCGGCGGGCG
>CANPVW010000167.1 GCA_947581745.1 Candidatus Benthicola azotiphorus | reverse complement strand
GGTGAGCACCCACATGGCGACTGTGGAAGCGGTCGACCTCGAGGCTCGCACCGTGACCACCCCGGACATCACGATCGAGTGGGACTGGCTGGTGCTCGCAGTCGGTGGCGTCACCGGCTACTTCGGTCGGGACGAGTGGAGCGTTCACGCACTCGGCCTGAAGACGCTGGACGATGCGCTGCGCATCCGGAGCCACATCCTGAATTCGTTCGAAAGGGCGGAGAACGAGCTCGACCCGGCGGAGAAGTCCCGGCTGACGACCATCGTGGTGGTGGGCGGCGGCCCTACGGGTGTGGAGCTGGCAGGAGCGATGGCCGAGCTGGCCCACCGGGTATTCCGGAGAGACTTCCGGCACATCGACCCGGCCCGGTCTCGGATCGTGCTGGTCGAAGCCACCGACCGAATCCTCGGCGCCTTCACTCCGGGACTGTCCGAGAGCGGGAGACGCCAGCTGGAGGACCTCGGCGTCGAGGTCCGCCTCGAATCCCGAGTCCTCGATGTGCGCGACGACGGCGTCCGCATCGCGGGCCCGCTCGGTGTCGAGACGATCGAGACTCGCAACGTGTTGTGGGGCGCGGGGGTAACGGGCCATCCGCTCCTGCGATCCGTCTCGCCGGCTCTGGACCTGGACCTGACGGGCAGGGCGCGCGTGGAGCCCGACCTCAGCGTGCGCGGGCACCCGAGGGCGTTCGTGATCGGCGATGCGGCTGCCCTGGAGATCGACGGTGAACCGGTTCCCGGCCTCGCGCCTGCTGCGATACAGATGGGCCGGTACGTCGCTCGAGTCGTGCGGAGGGAGCTGAAGGAAGGCCCGAAACCGGACCGGCGGCCGCCCTTCAGGTACACGGACAAGGGCATCATGGCCACGATCGGCCGGCGGCGTGCCATAGCGATGGCGGGTCCGATCCGGGCTACCGGGTTCGTCGCGTGGCTGATGTGGCTGTTCGTGCACCTGATGACTCTGGTAGGCTTCAGGAACCGGGTGTTCGTGTTCTTCGAGTGGATGTGGCAGTACCTGACGTATCAACGAGGCGCGAGGATCATCACAAGGCCGGAGAACGGGACCGAAGGAAGGAAACAGAAATGAGCGCACTGAGACGAATCCGGACGTGGGGGACCACCGGAGTCTGGTTGGGAACTGCCTTCGTCGCCGCCTCCGCAGGGGTCGCGCAGGAACGTATCGCGACAAGTGATGGAGTGGTCGCGTACGTGAGCGACGTGCCCTTCGTATCGACGGTGGGCCGGGTGCAATCAGCAGTGACCAGCCGGGGCCTCTACGTGATGCAGGTCCTCGACCACACGCGCGCCGCAGCACAGCTGGGGTACGACATCGGTCCGAACACCGTGGTGCTGTTCGGCAATCCGGAGGTCGGCGCTCAGGTCATGACGTGTGCCCCTCGGGCGGGGATCGACCTTCCGCAGAAGCTGCAGGTGTGGGAAGAAGGTGGCATGGTGCTCGTCGGATACAACGATCCGTCTTATCTCGTGCGCCGCCACTCGATCGAGGGGTGCGACGAGCTCATCGATCGCGTGGCGGAAACTCTGGATTCGCTTGCGCGGGACGTCGCCTGGAAGGAATAGGCGCGAACGTCCCCGGCACTCACTCCACCCGCAGCACCTCGGACGGAGCCACCCGACTGGCGCGCGACGCCGGAAGCGAACTGGCCAGGACCACGACGACCAGCACGACCACGGTGACGACCAGCCAGGTCAGCGGATCGTTCGGTCGAACGTTGTACAGGAGTCCCCCGAGCAGGCGCGTGAGGGCCATGGCCCCTAACAGGCCGGCGACCACGCCCAGAGTCGCGGGAGCCAGCGCCCCCTGCATGATCTGCCTCACGATGCGCCCGGCCTCTCCTCCTACGGCCATGCGGATCCCGATCTCCCGGCGGCGGCTGGACACCTGGAACGCGACGACCCCGTACAGGCCGATCGCGGTGAGCAGCACCGCGAGCGCGGCGAAGGCAGCCAGGAGGCTGGTGTAGAACCGCGGCGTCGCCATCTCGCGGTTCACGGTCTCCCGGAGGGTGGCAGGTTGGATCAACGCGAGGTCCGGGTCCGCCTGACGCACGACCTCCTCGAGCTCTGACAGGTTCGGAGCGCGATGTCCTTCCCCGCGGACGACCAGCGTCAGGTAGTCGCTTCCGGACTGTGCGTGGGGGACGTACACTTCCATGCCGGAATCGTCCATCAGGGACTGAGAGAGGACGTCCTCCACCACGCCGACGACCCGCCTGCCGTCCCGAGGCTCCCGCAGTCCGCTCGACGCGCTGAGACGGACCGGTTTTCCGAGCGCATCCTCGCCCGGCCACAGGCGCCGCGCGGTGCTCTCGCTGATCACGATCACCGGTGGATCGGCCACCCCCTCGGTGGGCCGGAAGGTGCGTCCGCGCAGCAGGCGAATCCCCATGACGTCGAAGTACGAGGGAGTCACCTGCCGGATGAGCGAGCTCTCGATCTCCTCGCGGGGAGGGTCCGGCCGGTCCTTCGGGATGATGGAACCGGACATGTTGACGCCGCTCAGGGGACTGCCGAACACGGCCGCCGCACCCTCCACGCCGGGGACCGCACCGAGCCGGGTCACCAGGTCTCCGTAGAAGCGGATGTTGTCCTCCGGCTCCGGGTAGCGGGCCTCGGGCGTCCCCAGGGTGAACGTCTGGATTCCATCGGGATCGTAACCGAGCTCCACCGAGCCCAGCTCACCCAGCGTCCTGAGGAGCAGCCCCGCGCCGAGCAGCAGAACCAGGGACGCCGCCACCTGGGCGCCGAGAAGGAGCCCCCGCCCGTACCCCGCTCTGCGACCGGTCGCGCGGGGGCCGGACCCCTTCATGAGCTCCGCCAGAGGCCGACGCGACAGCGCGAAGGCCGGTGCCAATCCGAAGATCAGGACGGCGTCGGCCACAACGACCAGCGCGAACAGAAGCACCGACCAATCGAGCCCTACGGTCCCGATCCGTGGAATCGACCCCGCCGCGAGAACCCGGAATCCGGACAGGGTCCAGACGGCGATCCCCACGCCCAGCGTACCGCCCATGAGCGCCAGCACTCCGGCCTCCGTGAGCATCATCTGGACGATGCGGCGGCGGCTGGCCCCGATCGCGGAGCGAACGGCGATCTCGGATCGGCGTCCCAGCCAGTTGGCGTACAACAGGTTGGCGATGTTGACGCACGCCACGAGAAGGACCACTCCCACCGCTCCGAGCAGGATGAGGAGTCCTGCGCGGACGGGACCGACGGTAACCTCCTCGAGGGAGATCATGTTGAAGACCAGCTGGACGTCCTGATCGGGGTATTCCTCCCGCAGGCGGGAAGCGAGCACGTTGGCCTCTTCCCGGGCTGCGGGGAGCGAGCTGCCGGGCGCCAGCCGTCCCACCGCTCTGAGAACACGGCACCCTCTCTGGTCCCCACATCCTTCGGGCTCGATCTGGACGCCGACCCACAGCCGGGCGCCGTCCGGATAGTCGAAGCCCGGTGGGGCCACGCCGATGATCTCGTAAGGATCACCGTCCAGCTCCAGAACCTGGCCCACGGCTCCGGGGTCTGCGCCGAACCGGTCGCGCCACAACTCGTCGCCGATCACCACGACGGGCGTCGCGCCCCATTCCGTGTCCTCCCGGAGCACCGGTCTCCCCGCCACGGGCGCGGCCCGAAACACACGGAAGAAGTCGGCGGTCACCTCGGCGCCCGGAACGAGTTCGGCCCGTTCCGTTCCCGTGAACGTGAAGTTCCCCGTCGTGTACGCTCCCACGCTCTCGTAACTGCTCATCTCGGAGCGGAAGTCCTTCAGGTTGAGCCACGAGAAGGAGGAGCGCCCTTCCGGGGCGTCCTGACGCGCCTGGTAAATGCGCACGAGCTCGTCCGGGTCCTCGAACGGGAGAGGCCTCAATAGCACCGAGTGCACGACGCTGAACATCGCCGTGTTCGCTCCAACCGCGAACCCCAGCGTCAGTGTGACCGCCAGCGTGAAGATGGGTCGTCGCCGCAGAGCGCGGACTCCCTGTCGCAGATCCAGCCACACGAGCTCCATCACATCCTCCCGTCTGCGTATTCGCTCTGTCTCGGAACTCCGCTCGGCAGCCGGACCCGGCGGGGCCGTCCAGCCGGCGAACAGAGATCGCATCGCCATGTTCCGGTACCAGCGGCGCGCCGCCCTTCTCGTATTCGGATTGGTCGATCCGTCGTGCAGTCGCGCCGCGAATTCCTCGTCCAGATCTCCGACCACGAATTCCCGTTGCCGCGGATGACACAGTAGGAGAAGCAACAGGCGATGCAGAGGGGGTGGTGAAGCCGTCACGTACCCTCTGGGCGCGTTCCTCTGCCCGCTAGGACTCGTCACCGGCTGTCGCTCCCCTACGCCCCCGAGAGATCCTGCAGCCTGGGCAGGACCCCGGCAGCCATCCGCTGCAACCTTTCGTACGCCATCGCCAGGGCGCGCGCCCCAGCTGGCTCGAGGTGGTAAAAGCGTTTGCGCCTCCCTCCCCGAACGGGCGTGGCGCCCCCCACTCGCGAACCGACCATCCCCCGCTGCTCGAGCCGTTCCAGCGTGGTGTAGATGGCTCCGGGTGAAGGCCGTCTTCCGGTCCGGCGCTCGATTTCCCTGCGAATCGTCACGCCATAGGCGTCATCGCCCAAGCGCAGAACCGCGAACAGGAGCATCTGCTCGAACTCCCCGAGGTGTTCTCCCACGATTCCTCTCCGTATGCGATACGGGCTCAACCTTCCGCGCGGTGTATTTGTCCTACAATATAGTTTTTGTGCAAATCGTCAATGTTGGCGCACTGGAACCGACCGGCGTACGATTCGCAGATCAACCGCCGCGTGCCACGAGGAGGTGCACAGGACATGTCGGAGCTCATCGCCGGTATTCGCGACCGCCCGAACCGGATCGGAAGAACCGCGTGGCGCTGGGTGATCATCTACCTGTCCGCGGGGGCGGTGCTGCTGGAGGTGCTGGACGTGTTCTCCGAACGACTCGGCCTACCGAATCGCTACTTCATCGTGATGGCCCTCGCGCTCCTGCTGGTCCTTCCGGGTGTCGCGGGCGCCGGAGCGCTGCGCGCGATGGCGGAGGAGGAAGGAACCCCGGGCCGCAGGCCTCCGTCGGCGAACCGGACATCTTCCGCGCGAGCGTCCGCGATCGGTGCCTCGACTTCGACACGACGATCACGGGAGGAAATGTCGGAGCTGCACTATCGGCTGGCGCGATTCCACGAGGAGCGGGGCGATTCCGACCGCGCGGCCCACCACTACGAGAAGAGCCTCGAGCTCGGCGGTACGAAAGGGGCCGAACGGGAAGGACCCTGACGCACCCCGGAGACACCGGCCGTCGCGTCAGCCAGGGCGCTTACTGCTCCCGGATCTTGAGATCTCCAGCCTTGAACTTGACGGCCTGCTGGATCCAGACGGCGACGGGCTCTCCATCCCTCGTGGCGGGCTCGAACTCCATCACCTCGGCTACCTGCTGCGCCGCCTCGTCAAATGCCTCGTTGCCGCCCGACACGAGCACCTGGTGGGCCCCGACCGTTCCATCTTCCTCCACCAGGAGCCACATGATCACCGTGCCGTCCTGACCGGTGAGGCGAAGAGCATCCGGATAGGACCGCATGAGCGCCTGCCTCACCACGGTCTCGTTCTTCAGCTGCGGCTCCGTATCGCGAGCGACGTAGACCGGTCCTTCCGACAGATCCGGCTCCTGAGCGGGTGCGTTCGCAGTCGTGAGAAGGATGAGGGGAGTGAACAGGATGGCAACGCGGAATGGCCTCATGGAACCTCCTCATGGCCAGGGGACCGGCGGCACGACATGCTGGGCCGTCAGGGGGCCGACAACGAAATCGTACGAAGCACATGCCATGCATGCAAACAGGCGTGGAGGCGCCCGGAGGGACTCGCCGCTGCGCAAAGCGCAGCATTCCGAGCACGCCGCAGGCGAGCGCAGGACCACCCCTGGGGGTGAGAGGCCCTCCGGAGGGACGAAACGACCGGAGGGAGTGAAGTACGCCCGGAGGGACTCGAACCCCCAGCCTTCTGGTCCGAAGCCAGACGCTCTATCCGATTGAGCTACGGGCGCGTGAGACGGCGCAAAGATGCTACGTTTGAGGAGCAGTTCACACAAGCCGCCTGAAACTGTAGCGTGAGGCGGGGCGTAGAGCCTTGGGTCGGAACTGCGCGTCCACGGTCATCCGGGAGAGCCGTACCATGCCGATCGAAATCGCCGAACTCCTCGCTATCCTCACGACGGTCTTCCTGATCGGGACCTTCATCCTGCTGTTCCCCATCAGCCGCCGCCTGGGCAAGGCGATCGAGGAATGGGTGAAGATCCGGCACGAGAACTCCCCGGAGCGCGATCTGCTCGCGAGGATCGAGGTCGAGCTCGTAGAGCTCCGTAACCAGTACGAAGGTCTCGATCAGCGACTCGACTTCATCGCCGAGCGGCAGGAATTCACCGAGTCGTTGATCGACCAGAAGCGGCGAACGGCGCTTCCGCCTGACGCCACCGGATAGCCCGGCCGTCCGCGAGCTCGAACCCTCGGGTCATTCGAAGGCCGGCATCCCGGTGATCTCGAGCCCGAGGATCAACCCGTGGACATCGTGCGTCCCCTCGTACGTGTACACGGACTCCAGGTTGGCCATGTGGCGCATGGACTGGTACTCGATCAGAATCCCGTTCGCCCCGAGCAGTCGTCGAGCCTCTCGAGCGCATTCGCAGGCCATGTCCACGTTGTTCCGCTTCGCCATCGAGACCTGCTGCGGAGTGTAGGTTCCCGCGTCCTTCAGTCGGCCGAGCTGCAGCGCGAGGAGCTGGGCCTTCGTGATCTCGGTCAGCATCTCGGCCAGCCGGATCTGCTGGATCTGTGTCGCCCCGATCGACTTTCCGCCGAACTGGACCCTGTTCTTCGCGTAGTCCACGGCCTCCCTGAAACACGCCATCGCGGCACCGACCGCGCCCCAGGCGATCCCATAGCGGGCCTGCGTGAGGCACGACAGCGGGCTTTTCAGTCCGCCGCTGTTCGGCAGCAGCGCCGTATCCGGGACCCGTACGTCCTGCAGCACCAGCTCACTCGTGTCCGAGGCCAGGAGTGACAGCTTGCCCTCCTGGTCCTTCGCGCTGAACCCGTCGCGGTCGGTCTCGACGATGAAGCCGCGGATGGAAGACACGTCGTCGATGTCTCCCGTCTTGGCCCAGATGATCGCCACGTCGGCCATCGAGCCGTTCGTGATCCACATCTTCGATCCGTTGAGCACCCAATCCTCGCCGTCCTTGACGGCCCGGGTGAGCATTCCGCCGGGATTCGAGCCGAAATCGGGCTCCGTGAGGCCGAAGCACCCGATCTTCTCCCCCGTCGCCAGCTTCGGCAGCCACTCGCGCCGCTGCTCCTCGTTGCCGAAGGCGTGGATCGGGTACATCACGAGGGCGCCCTGCACGGACGAGAAGGACCGGAGC
>CANPVW010000166.1 GCA_947581745.1 Candidatus Benthicola azotiphorus | reverse complement strand
GCCGGTTGCCGCTCGCATCCTGGATCTCCACGGCGGTAACGACGACCGATGCCAGCTCCAGGTCGCCGTGAGGCGCCACGATCGAGGCGCCGGCCACCGAGTTACTCGGCTGCGTGGCAAAACCGAGCTTGGTGGCGACGGGCGTCACGGGCTCGTTCGGTCCGCCGTTGTCGTCTCCGCACGAGACGACCGCAAGCGCGGTGAGCAGCACTGAGAGGTTGGACGTCATTCTCAGGACACGGTTCATCGTCGGCTCCCCGAAGAAGTGTGAGGTGTGGTTCCGAGGCGCCCGGACAGCCGGGCGAGTGACGCTGGAACGAGCACCTGCGACGTAGCGCCGGTCCGCACGCTCACTTCTCGGGAGGAGACGCCTTCGCGGCGCCTCACGCTCCACCATAACAGCGGGATCCCCCGAGTTGAAGGTCCGGGTGGATCAGAAGCAGGCCCACCGATCCTCGGACTCTCTCTGAAATGGATCGCCCAGCCGATTGGAACCGTAGAGGCGATTGCTCCGGCCTTGCTGTATAGTCATGGACAATCGATCGCCCGCCCGTTCGGGTCGCAGCGCGATGTCATATCTGGAGGAATGAAGGATGGCCGAGAAGAAGATCATCGCCGTGGTGGGAGCCACCGGCGCCCAGGGTGGAGGGCTGGTGCGAGCGATCCTCGAGGACGATGAGGGAGAATTCGCAGCCCGCGCCCTGACGCGGCACCCGGATTCGGAGACGGCACGGGAGCTCTCCGCGATGGGAGTCGAGGTCGTGGCGGCGGACCTGGACGATCCGGCGAGTCTGAAGGCCGCTTTCGAGGGCGCGTACGGAGCCTACTGCGTCACCTCCTTCTGGGAGCACTTCTCTCCGGCGAAGGAGCTGGAGCAAGCTCGCGCGATGGCGGATGCGGCGCTCGTCAGCGAGCTGCAACACGTGATTTGGTCCACGCTGGATGACACCCGTAAATTTGTGCCTCTGAGCGACGACCGAATGCCGACGCTGCAAGGCAAATACAAGGTTCCCCACTACGACGCGAAGGGGGAGGCCGACTCTTTCTTCACCGGGGCGGGTCTGCCGACGACGCTGCTCCTGACCTCGTTCTATTGGGACAACCTGATCCATTCCGGCATGGGGCCGCAGGCCGGCAAAGACGGTCGTCTCGAGTTCGCGCTGCCGATGGGGGACAGGAAGCTGCCCGGGATTGCCTCCGAGGACATCGGGCGGTGCGCGTACGGCATCTTCAAGGCGGGCGATGAGTACATCGGGCGCAAGGTGGGGATCGCCGGCGGGCACCTCACGGGAGCGGAGATGGCGGCCGGGTTGAGCAAGGCATACGGACAGCCGGTGGCCTACGTTCCGGTTGCGTTCGACGTGTATCGGGGGCTTGGATTCCCGGGCGCGGAAGATCTCGGCAACATGTTCCAGTTCAAGCACGACTTCGAGGACTACTACTGCGGGGCGCGGAGCCTCGATGTCAGCCGTTCCCTTAATCCCTCGCTGCTGACGTTCGAGGACTGGCTGGATAAGTACGCGGACCAGTTGCCCCGCCCATGAGGCAAAGGGCCCGGTGCCCGCTCTTCGCGGCGGACACCGGGCTGACCGAAGCTCCGGGCTGATCGGGGCTCGCCCGGGAGACATTCACTCGGGCTGATGCATCCGGCGGAACTTGTCCATCTGGTTGCCCACTGCACCGTCTACCGGGTCCGGGCACCCGGCCCTGATCGCCACCTCGCCGCCGGCCAGACAGGCCGTCCTCGCCTGGGGGCTCTCGATCGCAGCATCTTCCGGTCCCATCAGCGCACCGCCGTCACACGCGCCGAGGGCGGCGAACAGTACCGCGGCGACCGCGAACTTCAGATTCCTGATCAGCATGGTTCTCTCCTCTCGATCCTGATGCGCCGCGGCACAGGTTTCGGGCGGCGGCGAAGTCTCCGTTCCGGCTCCGGTTTCAGGATCGGCGGCTCCCGTCATTCAGCCGTCACTCGTCGTCGCCGCCCGCCACGGCCAGGCGAGCATTGCCGCGACGATGGTGAAACACGTTACACGGGGTGTCGTAGTATCTTGATGTCACCACACGCCCTTCCCTCGAGCGGGTGCCGGCATGACCAGGATGTGGCAGGAACTCCGACAGAGCGTCCGCTCTCTGCGTCGCGGCGGACTGCTGATCGCGATCGCCATCTTCTCGCTCGGGATCGGGATCGGATCGGTCACGACGATCTTCAGCGCCGTCGACGTCTTCATGCTGCGGCCCCTGCCGTACCCCGAGTCGCAGGATCTCCTTTCCGTCTACACGACGAACCAGGACCGCGGCTGGACGAACGTGTCGTTTTCCGTCCCCGACTTCGTGGATTTCCGGGAGCGGAGCCAGACGATGGACGTAGCGGCCTCGCGCGGCACCTCGTTCAACCTGTCTGAGGGAGACCGTCCCGAGCGGGCCGAGGGCCGACTTCTGACCTGGAACTGGCTCCGTGTGCTCGGGGTGCAGCCGGCTCTGGGTCGAGGTTTCACGGAAGACGAGGAAGTCGAGGGCCGGGACCGGGTAGCGCTCATCAGCCACGGACTGTGGCAGCGCCGTTTCGGGGCCGACCCGAACGTCCTCGGCTCCGACATCCTTCTGGATGGGGAACCCCACACGATCGTCGGCGTGATGCCGCCGGACTTCTGGTACGCCTCGATCTTCGATGATGTCTGGGTACCGTTTCCCGTGCAGCGTGACGAGGCTCGAAACAGTCATTACATCAACGTGCTGGCCCGTCTCAGGGAGGGTTTCACGCCCGCGCAGGCGGCCGATGAGGTCGGACGGATCGCCGAGCAGCTGGCCGGGGAATACCCGGAGACGAACACGGGAAACGGGGCCAGGATCGAGACCCTCCACGAGGACATCTTCAACGAGGGATTCAGGGTAGGTACGACGATCTCGAGCCTCGCCGTCCTGTTCCTGCTCCTCATCGCCTGCGCCAACGTGGCGAACCTTCTGTTAACGCACGCGGTGGGGCGGGAGCGCGAGATGGCGATCCGTTCGGCGCTCGGGGCCGGTCGAGGACGCATCGTGCGTCACTTTCTCACCGAGAGCCTTCTCCTGTCGTTCGCGGGTGGTCTTCTCGGGGTCCTGCTCTCCGTGGTCGGAATCCGTTCGCTGGTCTCGGTGATGCCGAGCTGGTTCCCGCGCGTGAACGAGATCGGACTGGACGCGAGGGTTCTCGTGTTCACGGCGGCGATCGTGATCCTCAGCGCCCTCCTCGTGGGGACCGCTCCCGCGATCCAGGGCGCCCGGATCAGCACGGCGGAGTCTCTGAAGGAGGGCGGGCGCGGAGGGACCGCCGCTCGCAGCGGGCGACTGCGAAAGGGACTGGTGATCGGCGAGGTATCGCTGGCCCTGGCCCTGCTCATCGCATCGGCACTCCTGGTGCAGGGGTTCTACAACGTCCGACTGGCCGATCGAGGCTTCGATGAGAGCGACCTGCTCGCGTTCCGCGTCGCCCTGCCGCGCCAGGAGTATCCGGACGAGGCGGCCGTGGTCGCGTTTCACGAGGAGCTCACGGAGAGGCTGGAGGCCCTTCCTGGCGTCGAGTCGGTGGGAGCGACGTCGATCCTCCCCTCGCAGGGGAACAACAGCTGGTATTACACCCTCCCGGGCGATGATGTGAAGACCGATCAGGACCGGAAGGTCACGAACATCCTCGAGATCACGCCCGGCTATTTCGAGGCGATGGACGTGCCGATCGTACGGGGCAGGGGCTTCGAGAGATCGGATCGGCAAGGAACCGCGGACGTGATCGTGATCAACGAGGTGCTGGCGGCCAGGCACTGGCCGAACGAAGAGCCGATCGGCCGCGAAATGGTGTTCGGCAACACGACGAGCCGGATCGTGGGCGTGGCGCGGAACACCGGGGTGGCCAGCACCACGCCCGGTGAACTGCCGATGGTCTACCTCCCGGTCAACCAGACGGGCCGCAGGAACCTGGCTTACCTGGTCGAGTCGGAGGCACCGCTCTCATCCCTCATCGAGTCGATTCGGGCCGAGGTCGGCGCCATGGACCCGGACATCCCCGCGTACAACATGCGTCCCCTGAAGGAGATCATCGACGAGTCGCTCGGGGGCGACACGATCATGGCCAAGATCATGAGCGTCGTGGCCGTGATCGCGCTCGTGCTGGCCCTCGCCGGCGTGTACGGGGTGATGGCCTACTCGGTCTCGCAGCGCAGGCAGGAGCTGGGAATCCGTATGGCGCTGGGTGCGCGGGACGGAGACGTGGTCGGGATGATCCTCCGCCAGGGGACGATCCTGTCCGCGATAGGCATCCTGATCGGCCTGGGCCTCGCCTTCGCGATGGCGCGCGGCGTTTCGTTCTTCCTGTATGGAGTGGGCGCGTTCGAACCGGCGACCTATGCGGGGATGGCGGCGGCCTTGCTCCTCGCAGGCGTCGTAGCCACCTATTTTCCTGCTCGCCGTGCCACGCACGTCGATCCGGTGGAGGCGCTGAGGGCGGAGTGAGGCGAGGCGCGTGCCTTCTGGCTCAGAAGCGGTAGACGGCTGACACAGTGAGGTAGTGAAACCACGCAAACGTGTAGACGTCCTCGACGTCCGCACCACCTTCCAGCGTCCGATAGCCGGCCGACAGCGACCAGCGGTCTGACAGGTCGCGGTACAGCTTCAAGGACACGTCGAACGCGCGGCCTTGAGGAGCGGCGGCGCCGTCGGCGTCGAACGCCAGGGTCCAGCTTACCGAAGGCCGCCAGGCCGCGTGCAGGTGCAGAAGAGGGACGAAGCCCACGTTGTCGTATGACGACGTCAGATCAGCCTGCTCGAGATCGATCGCGGCGGACCGGAGCTTTGCCGTCAGGCCGAGGTCGATCCTCCAGGTAGGATCGGCAACGAGCCGGTAAGCCCAGGTGAGCCGGTAGGAGTCGAAGCGATACGTGGCGCTCGTGGGCACGCCGGGATCGAACGTCACCTCGTTGAACCGGGTTGGCTGCGTCAGCGTGCCCGTGCCCTCGAGGGAGAGCGGGGCGACCAGCAGCCGCAGGAAGTTTCGGCTGCCGAGCCGTGCCTCTGCGTACAGGCGGAACGCCGGGAAAGGACCGCTTCCCGTCAGCTCGTCGAGCGCGAAGCGCGTGCCCGAGGCATCGTTGGGGATCTGAACGTCGTTTCGCGTCTGCCAGGCGGGACCCGCCTCCAGCTCCACGCTGAATCGGCTATCCCGTTCGTCCATGCCGCGGGACTGAGCGAGCAGGTGAGGGGAGCACGTCAGGATAGCCGTGCCGACGACAGCTGGAAGCCGCGTCCCTGCGAAAGCGCGTCGCATCGGCCGGTTCGCTCAGCCAGACACGCGGTTGGCGACGAGGTAGCCGACCGCCGAGACCGCCGCGCACAGCATGGTGCCCCAAGTCATGTCGACGAGCGCAAGTTGCGCTCGAAATCCTCGCAGGACGGCCAGGTTCGTGAGGTCATACGTCGCGTATGTCACGAGCCCGAAGAATGCGCCCATCCCGGCGGCGCGCGCGACCGATTCTCGCTCGACGGCCGGAATCACGACGAACACGATGATCCCGGCCACGAACAACGCATAGAACGCCAGTGCGGGGAGCCACAGCACCCGTTCCCGCATCAGCGATCCCATCTCGGTCCGGTAGAAAGACCCTGCCACGACTCCCAGCCAGGCGAAGTCCAGGGCCAGGAAGGTGACCAGCGCTGCAGCATAGATCCGAATCATCGCACTGAATTCCACGTTACCTCTCTGTTATATGTTTGTCATAGACAATATATGCACAAACGAGCGCCGTGGACAGTCGGTCGACGTCCGTGCGGTGCAGCCGGGTACGTCAGGCCGACAGGTTCATGCGCCGGAGGAGGGACTCGAACCGGGGGTCGGATCGGATCGGGTCGAACCAGGATCCCGTCTTCACGTACAGGAGGAGGTTCCGGGTCAGTCGGAACATGCACCAGCTGTCATCATCGAGCGCCCCGTTCAACAGCTCGAACGCGCGATCCGCATCGCCGAGGCAGGCGTAGATGATCGCGATCCAGATCGGATCCGTCTCCTCGAGCTCCACGTCACGGAGGATCTCTCGTGCCGGTGCGGGCTCACCGACGAAAGCGTGGACCAGAGCCTTGAACAGCTCGGGGTGAGGGAGGTCGGGACGCAGCTCCGCCACCTTCTCGAATGCCCGAAATGCTTCTTCCCTCCTTCCGGCGCCTCCACACGCGTTGATCAGCCACGCGTACGGGGAAAAGTAGTTGGGATCGAGCTCGAGCGTCCGGTGCAGCTGGGCGATGGCCTCGCCGTAGTCCCTCCTCAGGCACAGAATGCTGCCCGCCGTCACGCCGATGGCGTTCGACAGCGGATCCAGGTCCTGCGCGATCCTGATCTCGACCAGGGCCTCGTCGAGCCGGCCCAGGGCGGCGAGGAGAGTGGCGTACCACTGGTGCGCCGTAGCGTAGTTCGGGTTCAACTCGATCGCGCGCCGGTACTCCCTCTCCTCGGCCTTCCAGTTCATCTCGGTGCGCCACACCTGACCCAGCGATGCGTGAGCCTCGGCCAGGCGCTCGTCGCGCTCCAGAGCCTGCTCGACCGCCGCCTTCGCTTCGGCTACGGCCGTCATCTCCGGCCGATAACCGTAGGCACCCAGCAGAAGCCACGTGTCGGCCAGGCCCGCGTACGCCGGCGCGTACTCACTGTCCAGCCCGATGGCTCGCTCGAACGAGGCGGCGGCCCTGACAAGAGCGTCCTTCGTGCGGCGGTTCCACAGGAACCGGCCGCGAAGATACAGCTTGTGCGCCTCGACGTTCTCGGTCGGCCTTCTTCCGATCAGCGACAGCTCCGTATCCGAGATCCGGGCCTGGAGGGAGTCAGCGATCTTCCGCGCCACCTCGCTCTGCATGCCGAAGATGTCCGTCATGTCGCGGTCGAAAGTCTCGCTCCACCGGCACTCCTCCGTACGGGTGTCCACCAGCTGGCTGACGATGCGCAGCC
>CANPVW010000165.1 GCA_947581745.1 Candidatus Benthicola azotiphorus | reverse complement strand
TGGGTTGAGATCCGGTCCGCGTCCGGCGTCCGCCGCTCCACCAGTGTACCGTTCACTCTCAACTCCACCTCATCGCAGTTGCTGAACACCCGGACTCCGAGACTCGATTCCGGTGTCCAGTGACTCGCGATGAAGACGATCGGCCCCGACTCGACCCCCCGCAGGTCCTCCTCCGCCGGACGCTGGCTCCGGAAGAAGGCGCGCGAGAACTTCGGAATCCTGAACAGGTCCATGCAGCCCGACGACTCGATGTCGGGCGCGTAGCCCCGGTTGTAGTCGTACATCACCCACAGGCCGTCGGCGACGGCGATCGTCTGCAGGTTGTCGTTGTGCGCCTCCTGGAAGTTCGTGGCCTGCTGGAGCAGCGCCGCTTCGCCGTGCCACCGCAGCTGCCGGCTGTTGGCCGCGTCGGGCGCCAGATCGGCCCAGTCGTCCTGCTCGAGGCCCGCGTTCTGAGCGTAGTACTCCCAGTCGCCATACTCGCTCACCAGGCACGGGCGGTCCTTCACGTCGCGGCAGCCCCCGTGCTGACGGGCCTGGATGAACACATCGTATCCCTCCGTCCACCCGCACGTGTAGCACTGGTCTCCGGGGTACTCCTCGTGCGCCATCGCGTGGGTCCGTCGGATGAAGTCGTCCGGCATCGCGGTCTCGTTGAGCGACACCTCCCACAGGATGACGCAGGGATGATTGCGGTCCCTCCGCAGCATTCGGCGGCAGTTCTCGTATTGGATCCGGGTGAACTCCGGGTCTTCGCGGTTGAAGTACTGCCAGCCCGGGATGCAGTTCATCACGACGATCCCCAGCTCGTCGCACGCGTCCATGAAGGCGGGAGAATGCGGATAGTGGGACAACCGGATGTAGTCGAACCCCGACTCCTTGATCTTGCGGGCGTCCCGATGCTGGGCCGCGTCGGAAAGGGCGTAGCCGACGTACGGATACTCCTGGTGCCGGTTCGTTCCACGCAGAAACATCCGCTCCCCGTTGATCCGGAATCCGTCCGCCGAGATCTCGATGTGACGGATGCCGATCCGCGTCTCCTCCTCGTCCACCACGAGCCCGTCCTCGACGACCGCCGTCTGCAAGGTGTACAGGTTGGGCCTCCGCGGGCTCCACAGCCGCGGCGCCGGCACGATCATCTCCTGCACGACCTCGACGTCTTCGCCCGGAGCCAGGCGGATCGGATCCGAGAGCGCCTCGCCGGCGAGTTGGTCCTGCGCGTCGAGCAGCCGCACCCGTAGCCGGGACTCGCGCGCCGCCACGTCGTCGTTCCGCACGTGGACCTTGACCCTGACCGTGGCACGCTCGGGCGAGACCTCGGGGAAGGTGACGAACACGCCTCCGCCCGCCGGCCGGTCCGCCAGGATCGGGTCGGTGATGTGGAGCGGGTCCTTGATCGAGAGGTGCACGCTGCGGTAGATGCCGTGATACGGATTGAAGTCGAGCTGCGGAAGCGGCTTCGGGCCCGTCACCGGGTTGTCGCGGTTGTCGAGCCGCACCGCGAGAACGTTCTCGCCCTTCACCACGCGGCCGGACAGGTCGAAGCCGAACGGCAGCCAGCCTCCCATGTGCCGGCCCAGGTGCTCCCCGTTCAGCCACACGTCGGCCACGTTCATCGCGCCGTCGAACCGGAGCAGGACCTTCCGACCGACGCTGTCCGACCCGAGCTGGAAGCGTTTCCGGTACCAGCAGATCCCCTGCCACTGGTACGTGTCGCTCCCCGGGGGGCCTGTCACCAGGCTCTCGATGCGGGCGGTGTGGGGAAGGGCGGCCGACGTCCAGGCGCCATCGTCGAACTGCGCCAGCTCGGCGCCTTCCGCGTCGTCCCGCAGGAAGCTCCATCCCGGGTTGAAATCGGGTCGGAACGGGCCGGCCAACGGCTGCCGGGACCGGCACGCCGCCGTCCAGTTCGGGGCGACGGCGAGAACGGTGCCCGCCGCGGCCGTGTGTCGAACGAACTCGCGTCTCCTCATCTCAATCCGTTCAGCCTGGCTCTCCTGTCATCGCTCCAGCGTAACGCGTTCGATCTTGAACCCGTGCGCGCCCTCCGACCCGGAACCCCCGAACAGGTCCGCGCTCACCGAGAACTGCAGCCCGTCGAGCTCCACGACACGCGGCGCTTCGCTCGTGGGGTCACTCTCCCTCAGATAGGGAAGGAACTGCGGGTACGGCCGGGGCAACAGCGCGAGGGCCGTGGGCTCGAGCTCGGACAACGGAATCAGGATGTCCCGCCACTCGTCCTTCAGCTCGACCCTGGCGCCCCACGCGGTACCGTCCCTCTCCACCAGGGCGACCTGCATGCGGTCCGTCGGGCGCCCGGCCGATCGGGCTCGAACGCGAAGCACGCCGCCCTCCGGCGGCGCGTCGTCCAGACGCGTGCGCTGGCCCTCGGGCAGAAAGGTACGGACGGCGAAATGGTGCGGCGACGGCTCGAAGTCCTGTACGTCGGCCTTCAGGGCCAGGCGCTCCGGCTCGCTGCCGGGCACGAGGTCGGTCCGGAACGGGACGTACGCCCACGGATGCGGATACAGCATGTTGTCGATGTCGCGCCGGGCGTCGAACAGCAGGAGCGGCGCGCTCGCCTCGACGACCGGCACCCGCCAGCGTGCCTGGCCGGTGAAGTCCCACCGGTACGGGTCCCCGGACTGTGCGCCCGGAAACGTGTGCACTTCGTCGCCCTCGTAGACGGCCACGACGTACTCGAGAAGGCCGGCGGTCAGCACCTCGGCCGGTATCCGTGCCGCGAACCCGAACGCCCCGACGGGCTCCATCCTGACGCGCGGCATGCGGCTCTGGGCCCCGACGCGGCGCGCGAACACCGCCGCCGAGTCCACCGCCTCCCGGGACACCACCTCGACCCGCACGCGGAACGTCCTCCCGGCGGAGAGCTCCGCGGGCGGCGTGTGCACCACGGTCGTCGGGGCCTCCGACGGCGGAGGGGCGACGAACGCACCCAGTCGCCGGCCGCCGATCATCGAATCCGGGGACCAGGAGCTCGCCGCCGAACGCCGGGACCGGGTGAGCAGGTAGACCCCCGGCTGCACGTCGATCGTGGCGCCCCGGGCCGTCGGCGCGTAGTCAGGCCGGTCCCCGATCGCGCGGGCGGAGAAGTCGTCGCCGAGATCGGGAAGATCGATGCGCATGGACCGGACCCGCCAGACCACGCGCGCCGCTTCCCGATCGAGACTGGGACGGGTGAACGGGTCGTACACCCAGGCCACGTCGGGATACAGCTCGAGCCTCCAGATCCCGTCGTCCAGCCGGTCGAGGAAATAGGCCCCGGTGCCCTCGTACTCCACGACGGGCGAGGGGCCGACCCCCGCCACGTGCCGGAGATCGGCGGGGGAGGGAGGGGCCGTTCGGGTCGCGTTCGAGTGGACGAAAGCCGTGTCCGTGACCAGCTCGCTGAGGTCCTCCGCGTAGCTGACGCGGAAGGGCCCGAAGCGCTCGCTCTCCGGGTACGCGCCGTACGACGCGCCGCGCGGCACCCGCCGGAAGGCCTCGCCCGCGATCATGAAGCTGATCGCCTTGCCGGGCGTGTACACCAGGTTCAGGAAGTGGGTCTGGTACTCGGTGTTCGAGTACGCGATCGCCAGCGGGTCGTACGCGAACTGGGTGGCCCACTGGAAGCCGGCCCCCCGGAAGGCGCGCGCCATCGCCGGATACATGTAGGAGCCCGCGACGTCGGCCGCGTCGAACTCGTACACCATGCGTGCCTTGTCCCGGCACTCCGGGAAGTCGGCGTAGGGGATCGTGTACCGGTCCACGTTGAG
>CANPVW010000164.1 GCA_947581745.1 Candidatus Benthicola azotiphorus | reverse complement strand
CTACTTCTACGCCAACCGGCGCATCCCCTACGGACACGCGATCTGGCACCTCTGCGTGATGGCCGGCAGCACGGCGCACGTCGTGGCGGCGGCGCTGCTGATCGTGCTGCCGGGGGGTTGAATCACCCGGAATACGAAGCCCGATCCGGCCGCCGGGTCAGCCCGTGAATTCCACCTCGTCCACGACCTCGGCGCCGACCAGCAGAGTCTTGTGGACCCGGCAGCGGCTGACGATCTGCTCGAGTCTCTCCCGGACGGGCTCCTCGTACTCGCCCCCGATCGTCACGTAGCTGGTAATCCGATCCACCAGTCCCGTCCGACCTTCCGGCGCCGGGACCTTTTCGTGCTCGTAGCGGGCGGAAACCTGCCCGAGCTCGATCCCCTTGTGCCGCGCGTAGAGAACCAGCGTCACCAGGGTGCAGTGAGCCAGCGACCCGAGGAGCATCTCGTACGGGGTCGGCGCGGTATCCGTGCCGCCGTTGCTCTCCGGCTCGTCGCCGAACCAGTCGTGCCTCCCGTTGCTCAGGGCGATTCGGGTTCCATCGAGTACTTCGGCCGTTATCTCAGCCATGCTGTTCTTCCTGTTCGGGCCTTCGGTGGTCTGCTCGGCGCGATGTTCGTTCGCGCTCAGCCGATCCCGATCGCGTCTGCCGGGGCGACACCGCGATCCACCGCCCCGTAGTCGAGCTGGCTTCCCGCCATGCTGTGAGGAATGAGGTACACGGCGACCGTTACGATCGACGCGATGACGACCGCCAGGCGCGCCGTCTTCCCTCCCGTCGCTCGATCGCCCGCGGCGTCGCGCTTCGCGCCCCGGTTGATCGCCAGGAGGGCGAAGACCCACGCCAGCCACATCACGAGCGTCTTGTTGTCCGTCAGGTCCCACCCGAAAGGTATCCCGGTCCACCAGTCGTCGAATGCGTACTTCTGGACCCATGGGCCGAGCAGGAGGCCCCCGACGGTGAACAGCGCCAGGGCGGCCCAACTGAGCTTCCTGATGCCCCGGCCCGAGAACAGGGCTCCGATCCCCGCGCGCCACGCCACGAGCACTCCGAAGAACATGAAGGCGACGTGCAGGATGAGCACCCAGGCCGGTACCCAGCCCTTGAAGCGGATCACCGCGTTCTCACCGGTATCGGGGGCCACCACGGGTCCTGCCGGGGTCATCAGCTCCAGGTGATACTCCAGCTTGCCCGCGGGCGGCTGTGCCGGGAGCACGCCTACCAGCTGCTCGCCCCGCCGCTCCAGCGGAACCCGACTGAAGTCGTCCTCCGTCGGATAACGGCGATACACGAGGTCACCGGTCACGCCGGCCGGGGCCGGTATGGAGACCACGGTATCCGACGTCGAGTAGGCGGAGCGAATCAGTCGGTAGTGGACCGGCCCATCGCCTGCCGGATACGATCCGCGAAGCCGGTACGTGGGCCCCGTATACCGCTGGTACACGGCGGCCGAGAGCATGAGGACGAACGCCAGTATCCAGAGGCCGGCGGCCCGCCGCCGACCCGAATTCTCGGAAGTGCCTTTCATCGATCCTCGGGGGGTCGAAGGATCCACGGTCGCCGGAATGAGGTTCCGATCGCTGCACCGGAACCGGCCAGCTATGAGCCGGGCGAAATCTATGCCGCGAGTGAACTTAAGCTATCCGTAATTCTGCGGGGTCGGCAGGCCCGACCGATCCGGGTGCGAACCGTTGCCCGACCGTCACTGCACCCCACGACAGGCTGTGACACATCGACCCCAACTTGCGGACCGGCCTGGGACGGAATGTCGGATGTGGGGCGGCCCCGCGCGGGCTGCACATCCGCACTTTACCGGCCGGTCACACACTTCCCCGCCCGTCGTCTCGCCCGGATCGCATGTGGCCCCGTACGTGCGTATGTTGATTCACTCCAACGCGACCAGCTGCCGTGTCAGATCATGGAGATGGCCATGCGCATCGCTTCGCGCCGGGACCCGCTTCCTTTCCCTGCGATCCTGCTCGCCGGCACCGTCCTGCTTTCCCTCTTCGTTTCCAATTCGGCGCAGGCGCAGTCTGCCACCGACGTCGGGTACCGGACGCCCGACCCGGCGATCGTGGACCTCGTCGACGCGCTGCCCACTCCGGCGGTCTACGTGGGACCGCAGCGTGACTGGATGTTGCTCGTGCAGTACCCGAGCTATCCTCCGATCGCCGAGCTGGCCGAGCGGGAGCTCCGGCTCGCGGGGATGCGCATCAAGCCGGCGATCGACGGACGCAGCCGTACGACGGGGGCGATCGGGCTCGCTTTCAAGCGCCTGAGCGACGGGGGCGAAGCGCCGGTCACGGGGCTGCCGGAAGACGCCCGGATCGAGAACATCGACTGGTCGCCCGACGGCCGTAGGATCGCGTTCACGAACACCACCGCGGATGGCATCGAGCTGTGGATGGCGGACGTCGAGTCGGCGCGGGCCCGCCGGCTCTCGGAACCGACGCTGAGCCTCACGGCGGGCAACGGACCCGTCTGGCTGTCCGACGGCGAGTCGCTGATCGTCTCGTTGGTGCCGGCCAATCGCGGAGCGGAGCCCGCGGAGCCACGTGTACCGGAAGGCCCCGTGATCGAGGAGAGCCTCGGACGGAAGGCACCCGCCCGCACCTACCAGGACCTCCTGGAAAACCAGTACGACGAGACGCTGTTCGACTACTACTTCACCACTCAGCTGGCGCGCGTCTCGCTCGACGGATCGATCGAGCCGCTTGGCGAGGCCGGCATCATATGGGAGTACAGCCCGTCGCCGGACGGCCGCTACCTGCTCGTGCACCGGATCCACCGGCCCTATTCCTACCGGGTGCCGGCGTACCGTTTCCCGCAGCTCGTGCAGATCCGGGACCTGGAGACCGGCGAGGTTCGAGACGTGATCGACGTTCCCTTGCAGGACGAAATTCCGATCGCGTTCGGCAGCGTGCAGAAGGGTCCTCGCAGCTTCGCATGGAGAGCCGATGCCCCCGCCACTCTCGTGTGGGTCGAGGCACAGGATGGGGGTGATGCCGGGGTCGAGGCCGAGATCCGCGACAAGGTGTTCATGCGGGATGTCGGGGCGGATGGGCAGCCGCTAGAGCTGGCCACCCTGGGCTACCGGTACGGAGGCATCTCGTGGGGTTCCGACGAGCTGGCGATGCTGAGCGAGTTCTGGTGGAAGACGCGCCAGCTGCGGGTGTGGCGGGTCCACCCGGGTGACCCCGGCGCCGCTCCGCTCCTCTTGCAGGAGCGCTCGTACCAGGACCGCTACGCGGACCCGGGAAGCCCCGTCATGGAGCCGAACGAGTACGGCCGATACGTGATCCGGACGACGGATGGTGGTCGCTCGGCGTTCCTGGTCGGAGCCGGGGCCTCGCCCGAGGGAGACCGCCCGTTCATCGATCGCTTCGACCTCGAATCCGGCGAGACGACACGCCTTTTCCGGTCGGAAGCTCCCTGGTACGAACAGCCGGTGGACGTGATCGATGAGGAGGGTCGATACGTGCTGACGCGGCGCGAATCGGTGGACGTCCAGCCCAACTACTTCGTGCGCGACCTGGAGAGCGGAGAGCTGAGGCAGGTCACCGATTTCCCCAACCCGACGCCCCAGCTCGAAGGCATACAGAAGGAGCTCGTCGTGTACGAGCGAGCGGACGGAGTCGGGCTCAGCGGCACCCTCTATCTGCCGCCGGGATACACTCCTGACCAGGGGCCCCTGCCGACGCTGATGTGGGCGTACCCGACCGAGTACAAGAGCGCGGACGCCGCCGGACAGGTGAGTGATTCCCCCTTCCGCTTCGCGCGCGCTTCCGCGTGGTCGCCCTTCCTGTGGGTGATGCTCGGCTACGCCGTGTTCGACGACCCGTCGCTTCCCATCATCGGGGAGGGTGACGAAGAGCCGAACGACACGTACGTGGAGCAACTGGTGGCCGGGGCGGAGGCCGCGGTGGACGTGGTGGCTGCAAAGGGAGTCACGGATCGGAACCGGGTGGCGATCGGCGGTCACAGCTACGGGGCCTTCATGACGGCCAACCTGCTCGCTCACTCGGACCTCTTCGCGGCCGGCATCGCGCGGAGCGGAGCCTACAATCGGACGCTCACGCCGTTCGGCTTCCAGTCGGAGGAGCGCACCTACTGGGAGGCGCCCGAGGTCTACTACGAGATGTCACCGTTCATGCACGCGGACCAGGTCAACGAACCCATCCTCCTGATTCACGGAGAACTGGACAACAACTCGGGGACGTTCCCGCTGCAGAGCGAACGCTTCTACGGGGCGCTGCAGGGACTCGGGGCCACGGTGCGACTCGTGGTGCTCCCCTATGAGGCTCACG
>CANPVW010000163.1 GCA_947581745.1 Candidatus Benthicola azotiphorus | reverse complement strand
TCGACGGGTCTCGGGGAGCGCCACGCTCTCCCGGTTCCAGAAACCGCTCACGGAGAGTGTGTCGGAAGGGGAGACGCCGATGTCCAGTCGACCCAGCACGTCGGCGTAGCGCTGCGGGAAGGCACCGTCCACGAACGGCCCCGTTCCCCCCCCGTGCAGGCTGCGAGCCGAGAACGAGCCGCGCACCGGTCCCCCTCCCGTGCGGAACGTCGCCCCGGCGGAAACCAGGTCCACGAACGCCGCTGCCGTCGGCGGCCCTTCCGGGCTGCCGGCGCTCTCCAGCGTGAGGACCTCCGACAGTCCACCGTCGAAGCGCGCGGGCGCGCCCCCCTGCCACCGGGTGGCGCCCGCGACGGTCGAGGGCAGGCCGGGCTCGAGCAGGCCACCGAGCTGCAGCGGCGAGTGCACAGGTGCACCGTCCAGCAGAACGAGATCGAGCGCGGTTCCGGACCCGCGCACGAACAGGATGTTGTCCGGCGACGGCGGGCTGGAAGCGAGCAGGACCATCGCGGTCGCCGCGATGCCGGTCTCCGACACGCCGGGCGAGGCGTCCAGGACACGGACCACGGCGGTTCCAGTCGCCGGAAGGAGATCGGCGGTGAGGGCCGGTGGATCGCGGTTCCCGTCCGCCGCTCCTTCCGCCGCCACGGGCGGCATCTCGACCGGCTGCAACGTGAGGATGAAGTCGACTGCGAGGTGCCCGTCCTCGGGGACGCTCAGGACGATCTCCAGGGATGAATAGCCGATGATGGACGCGCGGATGCGGCGTTCGCCGGAAGGCACTCCGTTCAGGAGGTAATGGCCCTGCTCATCGGTAACCGCGAGCCGGTCCAGGTCCACGATTCGGACCACCGCGCCGGCCAGCGGCTGCTCCCCGTCCGCCGCCCTGACCTGCCCGCGCACGGAGCCCTGCGGAACCTGCTGCAGCGCCAACCCGACGCCGGCCACGAGCGCCAACAGGCCGGTCATCTCACCCCTCAAGCCCTGTTCGGTCGGTCAGCCCCCGATCCGGAACACCACATCCCCCCGCAGGGAGTCCAGCACCGGCCACAGGATGACGAGCCGCCCACCCTCGATGCGCACCGCGGCTTCGCCGTCCACCAGGACGACGGCATCGCGGACCGATCGAGGCAGCTCCACCCATATCTCGCCCTCCCTCGCGCCGATCACTTCCAGCATCCCCGGTGCGGTTACGTATCGGGGACTCTCGGGCGCGTCTTCGACCCTGACCGTGGCGCGCCCCGCATCCGTGAGCCTCACGTGTACGTTACTGCTCGGATCGAACCCGTGCAGGCTCACCGTGACGCCGCCCTCGACCGGTTCGACCGAGACGGCGGACACGGAGCTCCCTCTGGCGGCCTCCGCCGGGGCTTCCGCATCGGGTGTCCGCACCGCGGGGACCCCGCCGACCGGGGGACCGCTCCGGGAGAGCCCCTCGAACCAGTCCCTCACCGGCGAGCCCGGTACGAGCGCCGCGGCCGCACCGGCCGCGACGAGGACCAGACCGGCCGCCCGGGCCAGCGTCCAGCCCGTGAACCGCAACCGGTGCCGGCCGACCGGAAGAGCCGCGGCGAAGGGCAGCGGGCCCGGATCTGCCAGGCCGGACCCGTGCTCGTCGAGCAGGATCATCGCCTGCGAGAACTCTTCCGATTGCCGGCGCAGCGCCTCCGCTCGGTTTCGGCACTCCGCACACGACTCCAGGTGCTCCCGTACCCCGGCGCCGTCTCCCGGCTCCATCTCGCCGTCGAGCCAGGCGAACATGTGACCGTCACTCGGGTGGGGCATCAGTCTCTCCAGCGGCCACGTAGGCCGCGCTGAACCTCTTGAGCGCCCTGGCGATCAGGGCTCCGACGGACGTGGACTTCACTCCCACGGCCTCCGCGATCTCGCTGTACCTGAACCCCTCTTCCCTCATCAGGAGCAACTGTCGGTCGCGCTCGGACAGGTGCCCCAGAGCCCTGCGCACCGAGGCGATCCGCTCGGTCCGCTCCAGGTCCTCGTGCGGCGAGTCCGCCGCGCCGCCCTTCTCCTGATTCGCGGCCAGCAGACGGCGCCTCCGCTCTCTCTTTCGCACCCGGTCCCGGGCCAGGTTCGTGGCGACCACGAAGATCCAGGGCCGGATCTCGTCCCGCGGCAGGTCGTGCTCCAGGAGCCGCAGGAACGAGTCCTGAACGATGTCCGCGGCGGTGTCCGCATCTCCCGTGAACCGGGTCACGTACCGGGACAGCGAGGGATACAGCTCGCGGTAGACCGCCTGGAAGTCCCCGGACTTCATCTGGACCCGCCCTCCGGGTGAAACCGCTCGCCTCCGACCGACTCCGCGGGAGTCGGGCGTGCACGGGCTGCACCCGGTCCGCTACCCAAGAACGTCCGAGGAGTGCCCGAAGTGACAGCGCCGGCAAGCAAAACCGGCCGCCCCGCAACAGACGCGGGACGACCGGTGATTTCAGCTCGCGTGAAGCTCGACGACGATGACGCCGAGGGTCAGTCGATCAGGCGGATCACCTTGAACAGCGGCCCCGCCGTAGTGTCCTCGTCGGGACTCGCCGGCCTGAAGCCCGTATAGCCGAGCCACCGCCCGTACACGGTCTTCCCGACGACCTCGTCCACGAAGATCCCGGCGAAGTTGGTGAACTTGAACGGCTTGCTCCCCGGATCCGGCTCTTCCGTGGGGTCGAACAGGGGGACCGGCCGGATGCGGGGACTGTTCCGGCACTTCGATGGATCCATGCTCCCCTGGAGACCGTCGTCCACCACGCACTTCATATTGGCGTTCCAACGCGCCGTCGGGTCCTGGTCGATCAGGTCCTTGAAGCCCTGCATCGTGGGGCCCGCCATGTTGCCCGGCTCGGAGTCCACTTCCATTCCCACGTAGTACGCGATGGACGGATCGACGCAGGAGCTGACGTTCGTCCTGTAGTCGCTGGCCCCGGCCTGGCCCGGCGGCCGCCACGGGTAGTACCAGCTCGGGTTCAGGCCACCGTTGGCCTGGTTCGTCTTCAGCGCGATCTGCTGGCCGAGATCGGCCTGCGCGTAGCCCGTGAACGCATCGTTGAACACCGGTGGATCGGTGCCCGGCTGGGCCCACGGAATGTACACGTCGCCGTCTTCCGGATTGAAGTCGTCCGGATCGTTCCCGGGTCCGCCGGCTTCGAGCCACCGGTCCGGGACCGCCACCGGCAGGAGGCAGTTGATCCCGCCCGCCGGCGCGGCTTCGGCCGTCGCGGAAGCCGCGATGTTGACCGAGCGCACCCCGAACACCCTCGCGAAGAAGGTCTGGATCGCGTTACCGCGCTCGCGGTTCCGATACACGAACACCTGCACGGTGAGGGCGTCCGTGTCGACGACGATGTCATCCTCGAGCACCGAGACGGACTCGGACCGCACCTTGTTGCGTGCGGCGAACTCGGTCGCCAGCTCACGGGCCAGAGCCTCGTTACCCGGCGAGCCGACGAAGGCGCCGGCCCCGGCCAGCGCCGCCGCGTCGGCCGCGCGCTGCGCTTCGACGCGCGCCGTCGTCATCAGTCCCACATCGATCGAGAGCGCGACGACGGAAGTGAGCGCCAGCATGCCCGCGGCGACGACCACGAGCACGGCTCCCCGCTGGTCGCGGAGCTTGCGCCTCAGCATCTGCATTCGTGAGCTGATCCTCTGGTACATGTGCCGACTCTCCCGCGATTCTGTCCGGCGCCGCCGCACACCGGCGCGCCATTCCGCCGTCTGGAGGGCGAGAATCGTGCTCATCCGGCCAACGCCGGGCTCCGGGCACCGCAATCGACATTTAACTGATTATGAACTTGGCACTTAGTGAGTTTGCGCCCGCCAGACCGGTGCCTGTTTCGAGCGGGTATCGGGGCCGGCGGGGAGCGAAATCAGTGGAGGAAGGTGCAGCGAGTAGCATCGGGTCGGGGTATTTCGCATTTTACGCGAATGCGCCGTCGCAATTGCCGTTTGGCCGTCGAGTTGACGTGAAACGCCTCTATTTGACGAGGAGGACCGGCACCTGCGACAGGATCGCCACCTGGTGGCTGAGCGTCGCGAACCCTGTCGGAGCCTCCGACGGATCCAATCTCCGGGAGCTCATCACGATCAGATCGGTCTCATTCTCCTCGGCGTAGCTGAGAATCTCCCGCAGCCGGCTTCCGTACGAGACGCGCTGGATCACTCCGACTTCGCTGGCTGACAGCGGTTCCGTCATCCGGTCCATCCCCGCCTGGGCCCGGTCGTGAAGTCGCTGATAGAAGTCCTCGAGCTCGTCGAACGGCAGATCGAGAGTCTCGATCACGTGCAGGAGGGTGACTTCGCCGTCGGGGCTCGCTAGTCGCGCCGCGGCCTCGAGGGCCCTCCGGTTCCGATCGGTCAGGTCGACCGGAACGAGAACATGCTGAAACATGGGCTCCGCTCCGGGTGCGGGACGTCGTCAACGGCGGCAAGAACTCCCCTACGGGCTCCCCGTCAACAGGCTAGTCCGGCCCTGCCGGTTCGGCAACCGGCGCGATCGTCCCGCTTTCGGAACCTCCCGTACGGGGTGCGGGTCGGGCGGCGAAGCGAGGTTCGTCCAGGGGAATCGGTGGCACGACGGGTGGACGCCCGGCTCCGACCTTCCTCCCGGACAGGATGGCCTCGTACAGCGACGCATGACGGCTGGCCTCCAGGCTGAGATCGAAATCCCGGAGCACGGAGGCGCGGCCTCCGGCGGACAGTCGATGGCGGGCCGCTTCGTTCTCGAGGAGAAGGGCGATCCCGTCGCGGAACCCGAGCGCGTCCTCGGGCTCCGCCAGGAAGCCGGTCTCGCCGGGACGGACGTGGTCCGGCACACCCCCCACCCGGAAGGAGACCACGGGAGTGCCGCAGGCCTGGCTTTCGATCGAAGCGATGCCGAACACGTCGGCACGGGTCGGAAGCAGGTACAGGTCGGACGCGGAGAACGCGACGGCCCTGAGGTGATCGTCCGACACGTATCCCAGGTCGCGCACCGGGAGACCGGTCGCCGAGCCCAGCTCGGATCCCCCTCTCCCCATCACCATGAGAACACAGCGGGCAGCCAGGTCCGGAGCCAGTGCCCGGAGCGAGCGTGCCAGCAGGTCCTGTCCGGCACGACGCTCCTTCATGTCCGACCCTGAAACGAGGAGCACGAACAGCTCCTGCGGGAGTCCGAGCAATGCCCGGCTTCGTCCCTTTCCCCTCGGCCGATACACGGCCGTGTCCACTCCATAGGGAATCTCGGTCAGCGGGAGGTGCCGCAGCGCGCTGACCCGGGCGACCCGGGTGGTCCAGGCGCTCTTGCTTACGAGCCCCAGGCCCGACGCGTTGAAAGCCCGGCTTTTCAGCCGCCACTCCAGATGTGTCGCGTCGCGGGCGATCGCCGGGTCCGTCTCCGGACTCGGACACTCGCCGCACCCCGTCTTCCAGCGCTCACAGTCGCCGGGATAGGCGCAGTGTCCCGTGAAGGCCCAGGTATCGTGCAGGCTCAGCAGGGTCGGCCGGAAGGTGGCCACCCGCGGCAGGGCCAGGTAGGAGAACGTCCCGCTGTGCATCCCGTGGAAGTGCACGAGATCGGCGTTCTGGAAGAAGGTGTGACGGTCGAGCCGAAACGAACCCAGGCGATGGATGTCGTTCAGCCCGAGCCGTCGGGTCACCGCGCGTATCCGCCGCTCCAGCGACAGGGTCTCGACGCGCGGAAGTCGGGATACGTCGGGGCCGGTGCCCGCATCATCCAGCACGAGCATCTTCGAGTCGATCCCGAGGCGCAGCAGGCGCTGATGCAGAAGGCTCAGCGCGACTCCGACGGCGCCGCCGGACTCGCCGATTCCCCTGTATATGTGAACGACTCGCACGGCACTCGCCTCGATCAGCATGGGTCTGCCTGCACCGGTCACCATTCCGAGCAAGACGGAGGCCCGGGCGCGCAGGACCCCTGCGGGTCTCCGGCGAGCCCGACGCTGAACGTCACATCGCGTTGACAGGAATACGATTAGGCGAAGAAGCGCGGTACGTCCGGGAAGATCAGGCGGGCGGACGGACCGGGACGGCTTGAGAGCGGGATGCCACGATCGGACGCAACGCGCAACGAGTATCGTCAGAGACCGGGCGCGAACTGCAGGTCGAACCCGAGTACCAGCGTGAAACGCGAGAACCGGCCGCGGATGTTCGACCCGAGCAGGTTCTCATCGACCTCGCCGGGAACCAGGT
>CANPVW010000162.1 GCA_947581745.1 Candidatus Benthicola azotiphorus | reverse complement strand
CGGCGGGTCGGCGTGATCGCCAATCGACGGGGCATGTTCAAGGATCCCGGGGCGGTCCGCCCAAGTTCGGCGGGATCATCTACGCCGACAGCGCCGAGAAGGTGGCGTACTTCATGGACATGTGCGACCGGCACGGGGTTCCTCTCCTCTACGTGCAGGACGTGAGCGGCTTCATGGTCGGCACGGAGGCGGAGCACTCGGGGATCATCCGGGCCGGGGCCCGGATGGTGGAGGCGATGTCGGTGGCGCGCGTGCCGAAGATCGTGCTCACCACCGGACACGCGAGCGGCGCCGGGTACTACGCGATGGCCGGCCAGGGCTTCGATCCCGACTTCATCTTCACGTGGCCCACCGGACGGATGGGAGTCATGGAGGGCGAGTCGGCCGTGCGGGCCGTCCACGGAACGAAGATCGACCGCGCCCGCGAGGAGGGCGTGCCGCTGGACCCCGACACCGAGGCGGCGATGGAAGCCACCCGGGCCGAGTACGAGCGCAACCTCGACGCACGGTACGCCGCGGCGCGGGGCTACGTGGACGCGATCATCGCTCCCGAGGAGACGCGCGACGTGCTGGACCTGGCCCTCCGCACGACTCTGGAGAACCCGGCGCCCCACATCGGTCCCTTCACGCTGCCCGACGACGCATGACGGCCGATCGAGTCGTGCGGGTGGCTTCCGGCCAGGGGTTCTGGGGAGACTGGCTGGAGGCCCCGAAGCTCCAGGTGCGCGGGGGCGGCATCGACTACCTGATGCTCGACTACCTCGCCGAGATCACGATGTCCATCATGCAGAAGCAGCGCGTGAAGGACCCGGCGGCGGGATACGCGCGCGACTTCGTCCCTCTGATCCTGGACCTGGCGGCCGAGCTGGTGACGGGGGGAGTCCGGGTGGTCACCAACGCCGGCGGCGTGAACCCGGCGGCGTGCCGCGACGCTCTGGTGGCGGGACTCGCCGGGGTGCAGACCGCGCGTCCCCTGAGGATCGCGATCGTCACCGGCGACGACCTGATGGACAGGCTGGACGGTCTGCTCGAGGCGGGCCACGGGCTCCGGAACATGGAGAGCGGAGCTCCTCTTTCCGACATCCGGGACCGCGTCTACAGCGCCAACGCCTACATCGGGATGAGCCCGATCCTCGAGGCGCTGGCCGCCGGGGCCGACGTCGTCGTGACCGGACGATCCACCGACACGGCGCTCACCTACGGACCGCTCGTGCACGAATTCGGCTGGGCGGCGGACGACTGGGACCGGATCGCGGCCGGCGTGGTGGCGGGGCACATCAACGAGTGCGGGGCACAGGCCGCCGGCGGCAATACGCTGTTCGACTGGCAGGGCGTGGATATGGCGGTTCCGGGCTACCCGATCATCGAGGCGGCCGCCGACGGTTCCTTCGTCGTGACCAAGCACGCGGGGCTCGGCGGGCGCGTGACGTGGGCGACCGTCACGGAGCAGCTCGTGTACGAGATGGGTGATCCAGCCGACTACATCACGCCGGACTGCGTCGCGGATTTCGGAACGGCGCGCGTGACCGACCTGGGTGAGGACCGCGTCCGCGTGAGCGGCGTGCGGGGAGGGCCACGCACGGACCTGCTGAAGGTGTCGATCGCCTATCACGCGGGCTTCAAGGCGACGGGAAGCCTCACGTACGCGGCGCCGGACGCGCTGGCCAAGGCTCGCCGGGCGGACGAAGTGCTGCGGGCGCGGCTGGACCGCGCCGGGCTCGAATTCGACGAAATCCGGACCGAGTACGTGGGAGCCGGCGCCTGCCTGGGTCGCGAGCCCGGACGGTGGGCGGCGGAGCTGCCCGAGGTGGGGCTGCGGGTCGGCGTGAGGGCCGGCAGCCGCTCGCCCGTCGAGGGGTTCACCCGCGAGATCGCTCCGCTCATCCTGGCGGGACCTCCCACGGTCACAGGATTCGCGGGAGGTCGACCGCGCGTGCAGGAGGTGATGGCGTACTGGCCCGCGCTGATCGACCGGACCGTCGTCGAGAGCGAGCTCCGGGTGGAGGTGACCGATGCCTGAGGTCGCCGCGGAGAGGGGAGTGGCGCGGTGAAGGTCCCGCTCGCCCGACTCGCGTTCGCCAGATCGGGCGACAAGGGCGACACGGCCAACGTCGGCGTGATCGCCCTCGCGCCCGAGGCGTATCCACACCTCGTTCGCGAGCTCACTCCCGCACGCGTGAAGTCCCACTTCGCCGGAGTGTGCAGGGGCGACGTGGAGCGATTCGAGCTGCCCAATCTCCTGGCGCTGAACTTCCTGCTGCACGGGTCGCTGGGCGGCGGCGGCACGGTCTCTCTCATGCTCGACGCGCAGGGAAAGACGTTCGGGGCCGGCATCCTGGACCTCCAGGTGGACGTCCCGGAGGCCGTCGTGGCCACGTGCGACCGGGTCCTCGCCGGCGAGATCCCCGGCCGCCCGGCCGGGACGGAGTGACGAAGGAGCACGGCATGATATCGCAGCTTCTCCACGAGACCGACGGGAAGGCGGGGATCGCGACGATCACGCTCAACCGGCCGGAACGCCGTAACGCCCTCAACCGGGCGCTGGTCGAGGAGCTGAAGGAGAGCCTGACGCGAGCCGGGGAAGATGAGCGGCTGCGGGTGGTCGCCGTCCGTGGCTCAGGGCCCGACTTCTGCGCCGGAGCAGACCTCCGCGAGCTGCAGGAGGCCGTGCAGGCCGGTCCCGAGGCCAGCCTGGAGGATGCGCAGGCCCTGGGCGACCTGTTCCTGCTCATTCGAAGGCTGGAGAAGCCCGTCGTCGCCCTGGTTCACGGCAGAGCCCTCGCCGGTGGCGCCGGGCTGGCCACGGCCTGCGACCTGGTCCTCGCCGCGGCGGACGCGCAGTTCGGCTACCCGGAGGTACAGCTTGGCTTCGTTCCGGCGATGGTCATGGCCATCCTGCGGCGGGCCGTGGGCGAGAAGCGCGCGTTCGAGCTGATCACGCTGGGGCACTCGATCGATGCCGAGACGGCCTCGCGCTACGGGCTGGTGAACCGCGTGTTCCCGGCCGCGGACTTCGACCGGGAGTGCGAAGCCTTCCTGGCGGATCTCGGGACGCGCAGCGCCAGCGCGCTGGCCCTTTCGAAGCGCTTGCTCTACCAGATCGACGGAGCCAGCTTCGAGTCGGCCGTCCGGGCGGGTGCGCAGGTGAACGTGATCGCGCGCCTCACGGAAGATTGCCAGGAGGGGGTGCGTCGCTTTCTGGATCGCTCGAGCGATTGACCCGGGGGGCGCGCGAGGGCGGTGCGCCCCGGGGTCCGGATCGAGGCGCAACGGCAAACGACATGAACGGGAGCACTGGACCCGATGAATGAACAGGTGGCGGATGCGAGCCCGGCCCGCACGGGGCTGTCCGTAACGGCGGTAGCGACGGGTGCTGTGGGGCTGGTCTCCGGACTGGCCGGCCTGGGACTCCTCGAGACTGGATCGAGGACCGGGATCGAGGGCGGCATCCTGCTGCTGGTGGCGGGGCTCGGTCTTCTCGCGGTGGCGATCGGCGGACGGGCGTACGGACCCGACGTGGAAGGACCCCTGGATCTCTCGGCAAGGATCGGCCTCGGCGTGCTCGGGGGCGTCCTGGCCGGCCTCGTGCACGGTCTCCTGACGGAGGCCGCCGGGAGCATCGGCCTGACCCTCCTGTTTCGAGTGGGGATCGACATCGATCTGTCGGCGGGCGAGTACCTGCTCCGGGCGATGCACGGAGCCGCCTGGGGCTTCGCCCTGGGGATCCTGTATCCCGTCGTGCCGGGAGAGGGCTTCGCGGCGAAGGGGGCGACGTTCAGCCTGCTGCCGAGCGTCTATACCCTGTTCGTCGTCTATCCGGTCTTCCTGAGCCTCGGCCTTCTGGGCGTCCGGCAGGGCTTCTTCACGTTTCCCCTCGTGCTCCTTGGGAACGCGATCGCCGGTCTCGTGGCGGCCTGGGTGATCTCGTGGGGCGGCGAGACCGACCTCGCTCCGGTGAGCGACCCCCTGGTCCGGTGACGCGCCCGGAGGGCGCACCGAATTGACTCCCGAGGCGCGTTACTGGCTGCGTCTCCAGCTGGGCATGGCGGCGGCCGGGGCCGCGCTGTGGTATGCGGGGGTGCTGCTGAAGAGCGAGTTCACGTCCGGACTGGGTGTGGGGATCCTGGTGTCGGCGCTTCTTCTCCGGATCGTTCGGCGACGCGTCGACACGGAGGTGTGAGAGGGCGCGGAGCCCGCTGCGGAATCCGCGCCCGTCTCCCCGAGGCCGAAGCGCCGATCAGTCGTTGACGCGGCAGCCGTCCAGGCAGCCCTCGTGCCACTCCTCGCAGGCGTCGTCGTCCAGCCAGCCGAGCGTCTTCTTGCAACCGACGTGGATGGCGTCGCAGTAGGTCATGCACCAGGACTTCTCCGCGGCGCTCGACGGTCGCGCTGTCGCCCCGAGCGCGACGACGGAGCCCAGGAGTCCGAACACTGCCATCTTCCGTCTCGTCATTGTGTTACCTCCAGCATTCTCATGTAACGTATCAGATGATTCAGAGCGAGGAGATGTTGCAGCCCGCGAGGCAGCCGAGGATGTACCAGGCGCACTTCCAGGAATCGATTCTCTCGCAGTGGCCGGCCGCCAGCTCGGCACAATAGTCCTGGCACTGCGCGGGACCCGCCTCGCCCATCGCCCTGGCCGGCGGAGCCGACAGCGCCACGAGCGCGAGCACGAGGTAGAGTCTCTTCATGGGGAACTCCTCTCATCCGGTGTCAGTGTGCGGGGAGCCCGACGAGGCGGCGGAGCGCCTGGACGTCGTGCTCCTCCAGAGGACCTGCGCGGCGAGCGACCAGCCGGCCCTCACGATCGATGAGCAGCGTCGTCGGCACGACGGCGACGCGGAATCGGAATGCGAATCGGTCGATGTCACGGGGCACCGCGACCCTGGCATCGGGAAGCCGGTCCGCGGCATAGGCCGAGGCCGTGGCCGCGTCTTCCAGTCCGATTGCCGTGGTGGACCAGTGGGCTTCCCCGGCGAGCCGGTTCCAGGCGGGCAACGCCCTCGCGCAGGCCTCGCAGGTCGAGCGGAACACCAGGAGCAGCGAGGCCTCGCCCTTGCGGAACGGGACGGAGTCTCCCGAGCGGGCCAGAACGAGATCGGGCGATGGCTGCACGGGCTCTCCGGGATCCACCACTGAGCGCTCGGCGAACCAGGGGATCAGTCTCTCCCGGACGAGAAGGGACAGAGCCAGGACCGCCATCAGACCGACGAGTGCGTCCATGACCAGTTCCCTCTTGCGTCTCGCCATTCCCCCTCCGCTCCTCCCGGTCCGAAGCGCGGCGCCACGTTGTCGGGCCACGTTCATCGCGCCGTCAACGGTCGCTGCCCCGGGACCTCCGGGTCGGATGGAGCGGCGCCACGGAGCGCGGGTTGAGAGACGCATGAGGCCTCGACGCACATCGCAATCATGCCCGACCACACTGCCGCTGCTTCGGCCGCGGAGCGGTTGGCACTCCAACGGTCCGCCGACTCCGAGCTGCTCCGGCTCTTCGGATACCGGGGCTTTCGCAGGCTGCAGAGACCGATCGTCGAGGCCATCCTCGACGGTCGCGACGTGCTTGCCGTCCTCCCGACCGGCGCCGGGAAGTCGGTCTGTTTTCAACTGCCGGCCTTGATGTCCGGTGGGGTCACCCTGGTGATCAGCCCCCTCATTTCGCTCATGCAGGACCAGGTCGCGGCGCTTCGCCGCCGGGGACTGCCCGCCGCGGATCTGACCTCCGCGACCCCGGATCGCGATCGAAGGGCCGCCCGGTTGGCCGTGGCGAGAGGGACGCTCCGCCTCCTGTACGTCTCCCCGGAGATGCTCTGCAGTCGAGGATTTCGCGACCTCTGGCGGGAGCGCCGCCCCGTCCGCGTCGTGGTGGACGAGGCGCACTGCATCAGTGAGTGGGGCCACGATTTTCGACCGTCCTACCGCCGGATAGGCGAATTCGTGCGGTTCGCGGGGCGCCCTCCGATCGCGGCCTTCACGGCCACCGCCACTCCGGCCACGAGGCGGGACGTCGAGGACTGTCTGCGCCTGAGCGCTCCGCTCCGCGTCGTCGCTCCGGTCGACCGGCCCAACATCCGCTGGGCGGCGGGCCGGACCGGTTCGCTCGCGGAGGCCGTACACCGTGCGGGTGACGCGGTCCGCAGGGCTCTGCGATCGGATCCAGCGGCAGCGGCGATCGTGTACGTCCCGACCCGGGCACGCGCCGCGCACGCCGCGGCGGAGCTGCGCCGCCTGGGGGTCGCCGCCGTGTACTACCACGCGGGCCTGGACGATCGGGTGCGGCATCGCGTGCAGGCAGGCTTCCTCGAAGGTGCGTCCAGGGTGATCTGCGCGACCAGCGCCTTCGGGATGGGGATCGACCACCCGCGGATCCGCCTGGTCTCTCACTGCGGAATGCCCGGCGCCCTGGAGTCCTACGTGCAGGAGGCGGGGCGCGCCGGCAGGGACGGACGACCCGCCCGGGCGCTGCTTCTTGTGACGCCACGGGACCGGCAGGTACACTCCACGCTCCTGAGAGCCGCAGACCACTCCGATCCGGCGGCCGCGCGCCGGGCCAGGGGACGACTGCGGGCGATGATGGGCTACGTTTCGTGCCGGACGTGTCGGCGTTCTTACATCGCCCGTTACTTCGGCGAACCCGCTCCGCGGTGCGCCGGTTGCGACCGGTGCGAGACGGTGGGGCAACCGTGAGAGCGCCTCGTCCGTCTACGAGTAGTGCGGGAAGCACGAGCTTCCGATCGCGGGTCGGAGCCGGTACGGACACCAACAGGGAGACGTCCATGCAGCACAGCCGCATGAGATGCCGCATCGTCGCCGCGACCGCGGCTGCCGGAGTCGTTGCGCTGGCCGGCGTCGGGGAGGCAGCCGGCCAGACGGTCACTTCGCTGGAGGAACCGTCATCCGCCTATGCCGAGCCGTTCAGCCTGATCGGCGGAATCCGCGAGCTGGACGACGGCCGGGTCCTCGTGTCGGACGTGCTGGAGGAGGCGCTGTACGCGCTGGATCCGGGACTGACGGCTGCAGAGAAGATCTCGAAGAAGGGGCAGGGCCCGGACGAGTACCGGCAGCCCGACGCGCTGTTCGCCTGGCCGGGCGACTCGACTCTGCTGGTCGATCTCGGCAACGGTCGGATGACGGTCATCGGCCCGGACTACGGGTTCGGGCGCACCATACCCGTCGTGCAGCAGGAGGGGATGGGGCTGTCGATCGTGATCCCGGAGGGAGTGGACGGCGAGGGGCGGCTGTACTACCAGCCGCGGGGCGACGGCGAGATCCGCGACTCCGCCGACATCGTGCGTTGGGCGCCCGGCTCCGGGACGCCCGATCCCGTGGTCCGCGTCAAGCTCACCGACGTGAAGCAGCGGACTTCCGGCGGCGCGGGCGAAGTGCGCCAGGAAGTGATGCCGGTGCCGTTGAGTCCGGAGGACGGGTGGGACGTGGGAGCGGACGGCGCGGTGGCCGTGGTGCGGTCCGGCGACTACCACGTGGACTGGGTACGGCCCGACGGCTCGATCACCTCGGGATCCGCGGTCGCGCTGGACGCGGTGCCGATCAGGGAAGCCGACAAGGAGGCGTGGGCGGAGGAGCTCGCCGCGAGCGGCATGATGATGATGGTCACCAACGACAACGGGCAACTGAACGCCAACATGAGAAGGGGAGGCGGACGGACCCCGACCGTGGACCGTTTCGAGTGGCCGGAGGTCAAGCCTCCGTTCGATCCGGAGTCCGTCCGCATCGATCCGCTGGGATACGTGTGGGTGGAGCGGCACGTGCCGGCTGGCGACAGGCCGGTCCTGGACGTGTTCGACGCGACCGGGGATCACGTGGCCGCCGTGACGATCCCGGCCCGCTGCTCGCTGCGGGCGTTCGGCGATGGGACGCTGTACCTGTCCAGGTGGGACGACCTGGGATTCCAATGGCTCGAGAGGTACGCCCGCCCGACGATCTGAGTCCTCCCGAAGGCCGGTTTCCACCCATGGGACGGCGAAGTACCTTGAAGCGGGTGGCGCTCGACGAGCGTCGCCCGCTCTCTTCTGCACGTCTGCAACGTCTGCACGCCTGGCTGCGGCCCGTGGCCTGAGCCGGCTTCGACACGGAAGGAAACGGATGGACGAGTTCGATCTCTACCTCGAGGATCATCACCTGATGTTGAGGGACATGGTCCGGGAGTTCGCCGAGGCTGAAATCGCCCCGGTGGCCGCCGGGCTGGACGAGCGGGAGGAGTTCCCGTGGGCCAACGCGGCGAAGATGGCGGAGCTGGGGCTGTTCGGCATCCAGTGGCCCGAGGAGTACGGTGGTGCCGGGATGGACATGATGGCGTCGGTGATCGTGGCGGAAGAGCTGGCCCGCGTGGACGCGAGCCACTCGATAACCGTCGGCGCCCACACTTCGCTGTGCGGCACACCGATCTACCGCTGGGGAACGGACCAGCAGAAGAAGAAGTACCTCACGCCACTGGCGAGCGGTCGCGTGATCGGCGGCTTCGGGCTCACCGAACCGGGCTCGGGCTCGGACGCGAGCGGCATGCTGACGACAGCCGTACGGAACGGCGATCACTACGTCCTCAACGGACAGAAGACCTGGATCACGCACGGCGGGGTGGGCGAGGTGTTCGTCGTCGCCGCGGTCACGTCTCCCGGGCTAGGCAACAGGGGCGTGAGCGCCTTCATCATGACCAAGCAGACGTGTGACATCGAGCGGGCGCGGGAAGTCGGGTTCGGACACAGCGACGACCTGGAGCCGATGCCGGGTTTCTCGGCCGGGGACAAGCTGCGCAAGCTCGGCTGGAACGCCTCGGATACGCGCGAGCTCATTCTCGAAGATGTCGTGGTTCCGGAAGAGAACCTGCTCGGCGAACAGGACAATGGATTCCGGATCTTCCTCGACACGCTGGACGGAGGGCGGATCGGGATCGCGGCCCATGCGGTGGGCCTCGCACAGGGGGCGCTGGAGCAGAGCCTGCGCTACACGAACGAGCGGGAGCAGTTCGGGAAGAAGATCAACCGGTTTCAGGGCGTCCAGTTCAAGCTGGCCGACATGGCGACCCGAATTCACGCGGCTCGTCTGATGACGTACCACGCCGCGTACCTCCGGCAGCAGGGAAGGCCCCACAAGCGCGAGGCCTCGATGGCCAAGCTGTTCGCGTCGGAGACCGCGATGGATGCGGCGATCGATGCGGTGCAGCTGCACGGCGGGTACGGCTATTCCCGCGAGTATCCCGTGGAGCGCATGATGCGGGATGCCAAGATCCTCGAGATCGGAGAGGGAACGAGCGAGATCCAGCGCATGGTGATCGCCCGGGAGCTCATGAACGAGCTCTCCTGAAGGACCGGGGCTCCCGCGGGCGGTAGCCGCGCGGCGACTTCGGCCCTAAATTGGCGGTCGGACCCGGGGCCGTGCGGACCAGATCGCGGCCCCGTTTCCTTTGTGGACACAGCCGAAACCGGAATACGAGCGCTTCGTCGCCGGCCCCACGGGTGACCGGACGGCGTCGCGCCGGACTTGAGCCGCTCGCGCGCCCGCGCCGGCGGCTGCGCCCCCGGTCAGCCGGGGCAGACGGGAACAGACTGAACATGCGACGTGAAATCGTTATCAACGCCCTGGGCAGCGAGTCCAGGGTGGCCATCATCGAGGATGGCCGTCTCGTCGAGCTGATGAACGAGCGCTCGGACGAGGACCGCATCGTCGGCGACCTCTACCTCGGAAGGGTCGAGGCCGTCCTGCCGGGAATTCAGGCCGCGTTCGTCGACATAGGGACCGAAAAGTCGGCGTTCCTGCACGCCTCGGACGTCTCCGAGGTGGAGGACGACGAGGACGAGAACGGCGGCGGCAACGGCGGCCGGAACGGCAATCGGCGCAACCGGAAGTACCCGCCGATCGAGGACACGGTCGAGAGGGGCCAGGAAATCCTGGTCCAGGTGACCAAGGAGCCGATCGGCACCAAGGGACCCCGGGTGACGACGCAGGTCTCGCTGCCCGGCCGGTTCATCGTCTACATGCCGGACTCGAAGCACGTCGGCGTGAGTCGCAAGATCGACGATCGCGAGGAACGCGCGCGCCTCCGCAAGATGGCCCGGGAGGCGATCGGGAGCGACCAGGGCGGGGTGATCATCCGCACCGTGGGCGAGGAGCTCACGAAGAAGACCCTGGTGGCCGAGTTCAAGTCCCTGCGCCGGACGTGGGAAAAGATCCAGCGCCGCGTGGCCTCCATGAAGGCCCCGGCCTCGGTGCACCGTGAGGCCACGCTCACCTCCGGGATCATCCGCGATCTGTTCAGCGAGAAGGTCGACGCGCTCACGGTGGACTCGGAGGAGCTGGCCCAGGAGATCAAGTCGTACCTGGGGCAGGTGAGTCCGGAGCTGCTGGATCGCGTGAGGCTGTACGGCGGAGACGTCCCGATCTTCGACGAGTTCGGGATCGAGGAGGACATCCGGGCGGCCTTCCGCCGCCGCGTGGACCTCAAGTCGGGCGGCTACATCGTGATCGAGCACACCGAGGCGCTCGTGGCCGTCGACGTGAACACAGGCCGCTATACCGGCAAGAAGGACCCCGCGAAGACGATCGTGAAGACGAACCTGGAAGCCGCGGCCGAGATCGCGCGGCAGCTGCGGCTGCGGGACGTCGGCGGGATCATCGTGCTCGACTTCATCGACATGGACGAGCAGGAGAACCGGGATCGCGTCCAGCACGAGATGCGCAGCCACCTGGGGCGCGATCGGGCGCGTACGAAGGTGTTCGGGATCTCGGAGCTCGGCCTGCTCGAGATGAGCCGCCAGCGCGTCCGGCCCAGCCTGATCCAGACCGCGACCCAGCCCTGCCCGAGCTGCGGGGGGACCGGACGCGTCCTCGCCCCGGACACCGTGGTCCGCCGGCTGGAGCGCGCCATCCGGCGCGCCCGCTCAGCCGGCGAGCGACGGGACATCACGGTGCGGGTCCATCCGGAGGTGGCGCTCTACCTGCTCGAGGAGGAGCCGAAGTTCCTCAAGCGAGTCTCGGCCGAGCTGAGCATCGAGCTCGACATCCGCGATGATCCGCTGATGGGACACGACGAGTACAAGCTCCTCGTGGGGCCGGCGGAGACCGATGTGACCGGCAAGTACGCGGTCGCCTGAGGAGCCTTGGAGCCGATCCGTCGACGGGCCCGGCCGCCGTCCGGCAGGACGCTGAAACCAGATTGACGAACCACGGCCGCAGGCCTATTATTAACGGCTACGGACCAGTTAACGGACACGGAAGAAGAAGGCAGATGTACGCGATATTCGAGGCCAAGGGAAAACAGTTCCGCGCCGAGCCGGACGCTACGCTCAGGTTGCCGACGCTGGATGCGCAGCCCGGTGACCGGGTCACGTTCGACCAGGTGCTGCTCGCCGGGCGCGACGACGATGTCTTCGTGGGCCAGCCGTCGCTGGACGGCGCGGTCGTGGCGGCCGAAGTGATCCGTCACGGACGGGGCGAGAAGATCATCGTCTACAAGATGAAGCGGCGGAAGGGCTATCGCCGCAAGCAGGGGCACCGCCAGGGCTTCACCGAGGTGCGCGTCCTCGACATCGAGATCGGTTCCGGCAAGTCCGCCGCGCCGAAGGCTGAGGTGAAGAAGACGGCCCCGAAGAAGGCAGCCCCGAAGAAAGCGGCCCCCGCGAAGGCCGAGGCGAAGCCGAAGGCCGTCGAGGCCGTGGCCGAGGAAGTGGTGGAGACCCCCGCGCCGCAGCCGGCCGCCGGGTTCGACGTGACGGATTCGGCGCGAGAGCTGGCTGAAGAGGCGGGGATCGACCTGGCTTCGATCGAAGGCACGGGCAAGGAAGGCCGCATTCTGAAGAGCGACGTTCAGAAGGCCATCAAGGAACGCGACGAGGCGTAGTCATGGCGCATAAGAAGGGTGTAGGCTCGAGCCGCAACGGGCGCGACAGCAATCCGAAGTACCTGGGCGTCAAGCAGTACGGCGGTCAGGTGGTACGGGCCGGCCACATTCTGGTCCGGCAGCGGGGAACCCGCATTCACCCGGGCCGCAACGTCGGCCGGGGCAACGACGACACGCTGTTCGCGCTGACGGACGGCGTCGTGCAGTTCGCCGATCAGCGCGGCGGGCGGAAGGTCGTGAGCGTCGTTCAGGAGGCCTGAGCCCTGCGGGCCCGGCCGCGCCAGCGCCTGGACCAGCCGGATAGACGGCCCTGACCCGGAAAGGTCAGGGCCGTTCGGCATCTAGCGGCCCGTGAACTCCGGATCGCGTTTCTCGAGGAAGGCCCCGACCCCTTCGTTCTTGTCCTGGGTCGAGAAGAGCAATCCGAACCAGGCGCGCTCGAACTTGAGGCCCTCGTCCAGGGGCATGCGGCGGGCCGCGAGAATGCTCTCCTTGGCGGCCTGCAGGGCGATGGGTGACTTCGACGCGATCGTGCGGGCGATCTCGAGCGTCCTGTCGCGCAGTTCGTCCGCCGGGAAGATCGAATCGACCAGCCCGATGTCGAGCGCTTCGTCGGCCCCGATCAGCGTGCCCGACATGATGAGGAGGGCCGCCCGCCCCTCCCCGACGAGCCGTGGGAGGCGCTGCGTGCCGCCGCCGCCAGGGATGATGCCGAGATTCACTTCGGGCTGACCCAGCTTGGCCCGGTCCGAGGCGATCCGGATGTCACAGGCCATCGAGAGCTCGCAGCCCCCTCCGAGGCAGTACCCGTTGATCATCGCGATGATGGGCTTGGGAAAGTCCTCCATCAGCGAGTAGATGTTGCTCTCCTGCATCGACCGGTACTGTTCCACCGCGCCGGCGTCCTTGAACTCGGCGATGTCGGCTCCCGCGATGAAGGCGCGGTCACCGGAGCCGGTGATCACCACGACCCGCACTTCGTCGTCGTGGCGAAGCGCCTCCAGCGCCTCGAACAGCGACTCCCTGACCTCCCGGTTGAGGGCGTTCATCTTGTCCGGCCGGTTCACCGTGAGAACGCCGATCCGACCTTCCAGCTTCTCGAGCAGCAGCACTTCGCTCATCTCGCTCACCTCCGTATCACCACGTGTAGAATCCCTGTCCCGTCTTTCGTCCCAGCTTGCCTTCCTCTACCAGCCGCTCGAGCAGGGCAGGCGGGCGGAACCGCTCCCCGAGCTCCGCGTGCAGGTAGCGCGCGATTTCGAGCCGGACGTCCAGTCCGACGAGATCGGTGAGCCGCAGCGGACCCATCGGGTGCCGGTATCCGAGCTCCATGGCGCGGTCGATGTCCGGCGCGGACGCGACGCCCGACTCCAGCATGCGAATGGCCTCGAGGCCGATCGCGACCCCGAGCCGTGAGGAAGCGAAGCCGGGCGAGTCGTTGACGACGATGGGCTCCTTGCCGAGCGACTCGGCGAACTGCCTGGCCTGCTCGACGACGCGCTCGGCCGTGCGATCTCCCCTCACCACCTCCACCAGCGCCATGATGTGGACCGGGTTGAAGAAGTGGAGTCCCACCACGCGCTCGGGTCCGGGTACTCCAGCGCCGATCCGGCTGATCGAGAGGGAAGACGTGTTCGAGGCGAGGACCGCGGTGGCGCCGACGAGCGCGGCGAACTCGGACAGCACGCGGCGCTTGAGGTCCAGGTCCTCCGGCACGGCTTCGATCACGAGATCCGCTCCCGTCGCCGCTTCCGCGGGATCGCCCGTCGCGGTGAGCCGGCCGAGAGCGGCGTCACGCGTCGCTGGTTCCACCCTGGCGAGCTCGACCCCGCGCTCGAGATTGGTCCGGACGCGCTCCAGAGCGCGTTCCCGCGCCGCCGGATCCACATCGAACAGGCGTGTCTCGCAGCCCGCCATCGCCGCGACCTGCGCGATCCCGTGTCCCATGGTTCCCGCGCCGATCACCGCCACGGGGCCCCGGAGGGAGGCAAACGTGTCGCAGCTCACTCGTCCCAGCTCCGGGACCGGGGGTAGTTCCACTCTATGGGTCGGCGGCGGATGACCGCGATCGCCTCGAACCCGTGCTGCTCGGCGAGGCGGTTCGCCGCCTCGGCCATCGCGCTCACGTAGAACCTCACCTCGGTGAGCTCCCGCTCACGGGCCCAGCGGTACGCCTCGTCGAGAAGGTGACGGAGGTGTCCGTGCCCCCGGGCTTCGGGGCGCACGTACGGCGTCTGGATCCTCGCGTACTTCGGAGGCTGGAAGTAAGGGGCGTTGTCCTCCTCGAAGCACGACAGCATCCCCTCCAGGGAGCCGTCGGGGCCGGTCACGACGAACACCTCCGAGGCCTCGTCGAGGATGTGCCGCTCGAACACCGCGCGTCTCTTCCTGAGCGCATCGGGCGGCATGTTGCGGTACGCCGGATTCGCCCGGTGGACGCGAATGTAGTGCACCCACAACGCCAGGATCTCGTCCAGGTCCTCCGGCGTGGCGCGCCTCACCCGGCTACGACTGCTCATCCCCCACCACGCTTCCTCCGCGGCCGAACCGCGGTTCACGTTTCTCGACGAACGCCCGCGTTCCCTCGAGCGCGTCGGACGACCGGAAGGCGGCGTCCTGCGCGCGGACTTCGAAGTCCAGCATCTCGTCCAGGCTGGCCGACAGGGAGCGGCGAAGCGCCTCCTTCGCGAGCGACAGTGCCAGGGCCGGTTTCGCGGCCAGGCGCCCGGCGACCTCGCGGACCGCGTCCTCGAGATCCGCGTGAGGGACGACCCGGTTCACGAGCCCGATCCGCTCGGCCTCCGCCGCGTCGACCATCTCCCCCAGGAAGAACAGCTCGGCGGCGCGGCCCCGTCCCACGAGTCGGGGGACGAGCCAGCTTCCGCCCCAGTCGGGGGCCAGGCCGATCCGGTTGAACGTCTGTCCGATCAGCGCCCGGTCGGAGGCGATGCGAAGGTCGCACGCGAGGGCGAGGTTGGCCCCGCCGCCCGCTGCCGGGCCGTTCAGCGCCGCGATCACCGGTTTCGGCATCTCGAGGATCGACCGGATCACCCGGCGTCCGGCCGTGACCAGGAGATTCGCCTCGTCGTACGCCCCGCGCTCCAGGAGGTCGGCCATGTAGGAGACATCCGCTCCCGCGCAGAACGCGCGGCCTCGCCCGGTGACGACGACCACGCGGACGTCCGGCCTGCCGGCCAGCTCCTCGAGCGCTTCCGCGATCTCGTCTCGCATCGACCCGAAGAACGCGTTCAGCCGGTCCGGGCGGTTCAGCGTGACCGTACCGACAGAATCAGTAACATCTATCAAAACATGTGGTTCAGTAGTCACGCTTCATGTTCTCTATGAAGTAACGCGGCGATACCCTGGCCGACGCCGATGCACATCGTGACCAGGGCCGTATCCACTTCCCGCCGTTCCATCTCGTACACGAGTGACGTCAGGATTCGCGCCCCCGTGCAGCCCAGCGGGTGGCCGAGCGCGATCGCCCCGCCGTTCACGTTCACCCGCCCGGGGTCGAGTCCGAGCTCGCGGATGCAGGCCAGCGACTGGGCGGCGAACGCCTCGTTCAGCTCCACGAGG
>CANPVW010000161.1 GCA_947581745.1 Candidatus Benthicola azotiphorus | reverse complement strand
CACAAGTACGATGCCCGCAACTACCGCCACATCGACCGGAACTTCGGCCCCGATCCGCGGGGCGATGAAGCCCGGATGGCGGCCGAGGATCCGGCGGACCCCGGAACCTGGCAGTGGACGGCCGCCGACAGCCTGTTCCTCGCGCTGGTCGACGAGGTTCACCGGCGGGGCATGCGCATCATCGTCGATGTTTCGTGGAACCACACGGGCACCCGGTTCTGGGCCTGGAGAGACGTGCTCGAGAACCAGGCCGAATCTCCCTACGCCGACTGGTACGAGGTGGAGCGATTCGACGATCCGGCCACCCCGGATACGAACGAGTTCGCCTACTCGGGCTGGGCGGGAGTCCCGGATCTGCCCGAATGGAGGAAGATCGGCCGGCCGGAGGGCGTGCGCGGCGGGGCCGTCGAGGGCACCCTGGCACCCGGCGTCCGGCAGCTCGTGTTCGACGTCACGCGCCGGTGGCTCGACCCGAACGGGGACGGCGATCCGTCGGACGGAGTGGACGGCTTCCGGCTGGATGTGGCCGAGATCGTGCCGCTCGGCTTCTGGCGCGAGTACCGGAGAGTCGTGCGGTCCGTCAATCCCGAGGCCTACCTGGTGGGCGAGGTGTGGTGGGAGAAGTGGCCGGAGACCATGTACGACCCCGCCCCGTGGCTGCAGGGCGACGTGTTCGACGCGGTGATGAACTACCGGTGGTACGAGCCGACCCGGAGCTTCTTCGCCGGCGCCCCGCCGGGACTCACGGCCTCGGAGTACGTGGCCGCGCTGGATTCCGTGGCGAACGGCATCACGCCGGCGCACCTGCGGGCGATGATGAACCTGACCGGAAGTCACGACTCGCCACGCTTCAGCACATCGATCTACAACCCGGGCCGCTACAAGTACCGGGTCAATCCGCGCGACAACCCCGGGTACCGGATCGGCCGTCCCGACGAGAGGACGCGCGAGATCCAGGAGATGATCCTGGTGCAGCAGTTCACGTACGTGGGGGCGCCGCACATCTGGTATGGAGACGAAGTGGGGATGTGGGGCGCCGACGACCCGGATCCGCGAAAGCCGATGGTGTGGTCGGACCTCGAGTACGATGACGAGGCCACCGATCCCCTCGGTCGCTCGAGACGCCCGGATCCGGTCGCGCCGGACCTGGAGCTCCTGGAGCGATACCGGGAGCTGGTCGGGCTGAGGAGAAACCACATGCGGCTGTTCGTCGACGGCAGCTTCACCTGGCTTCGCGCCGCTGATGCGAACCGGGTCCTCGCCTACGCGCGGGACCTGGGGAACGAGCACGCGATCGTCGCGTTCAACGCCTCCGGGGACCCGCAGCAGATAGAGGTCGTGGCGGAGAACGGCGCGTGGCGCACCGCGTTCAGCACCGCCCGGCCGGCCCGCCAGGTGGTGGACGTGGCGGGCGGCCTGTTGCGTGCCGAGCTGGCACCTCTCTCAGCGCGGGTGTGGCTCAGGCCCTGAGGCGGCCGCCATTTCCCACACGAGCTGGCTTTCGGGCTCGGGGCCGCGGCGGACCGCCAGCCGGACCGCCGCGCCCGGGTGGATCGTGCCCGACTCGTCCGGCTCGGCGTGCAGGAACAGGCCGTCGACACGAATCGTGTCCACGGCCACGGCTTCCGCGAGGTCCCCGATCTCTCCGTAGGTGGGTCCGGTGCGGGCCGCCGAATCGTCGAATCGGATCGCCAGGTCGGCCCGGATCGGACCCGCGGTGCCCACGACCAGGTGGCCGCCCAGCACCAGCAGGTCATAGTCGATGTCACGGTTCTCCGGCAGCGCGTCGTAGGCCGCCGTGGAGGCCGTGTCCGACCTCCCCGTCGCAATGCCGTGCAGCGCGCTCAGCAGCGCCACGACGTTGAGCCTCCGCAGCTCCTGCTTCTCCGGATCGCCGGGCAGGATGCCGCTTTCGATCAGTACGGTGCTCGTGCCCCACGTCTGCATGTTGTCCCCGAAGGCCCGAGCGGCGTAGGCGTCGTCGTACCGGGCCAAGCGGCCCTCCAGGTCGGGGGCCAGCGATTCGGCGATCACCGACGCCACACGCCTTGCCCGTTCCCGCACCGGTCCCCACGACCGCGCCTCATCGGCTGCCGGAGCCAGCAGGGCGATCGCCACCAGCGCCCCGCCCTCACCCGCCGAGTTCGTCCCCTGGTCGTGCAGGTTGACTCCGAAGTCGGCGTGAATCGAGTCCCGGAGGGCCTTGAGGATCCGCGCTTCGGGAGTCGCGGTCCGGCGCGCGTCGCGGTTGATGTCCACTCCGAGAGAATTCTCGCGACGAAAGCGCTCCGCGCCGTCCGGGTTCAGCATCGGAACCAGGACGACCGTGAGTCGATCTTCGAGCAGGCTCCGGAGCGCGTCGCCCTCCGGAGAGTCCGCGACCCAGTGGAGAATGTCGGCCAGGGACATGGTGGCCGTGGACTCGTCACCGTGCATCTGCGACCACATCAGCACCGTGACGTCGCCCGAGCCGAAAGAGACGGCCCTGATCTCCCGGCCCTGCACGGATTTGCCGAGCGGCGTGACCCGGATCCGCTCCGACCTCGCGACCGGCTCCAGGACGCGCCAGTACTGCTCGTACTTAAACCGCCGCGAGTCCAGTCCGTCGAGGCGGTAAAGGTCGGCCACCTCGAGGGCCTCGCGGCGGCAGCACGGCTCCTGGGCTGCGAGCGGCGCGGAGGCGATCAGGGATGTGACGGCGGCCAGACTCAACCGCAGCGTGTGGCTCACGGTTCGCTCCCGGGTCGAGGTTGGACCGGCTTGCTCTGCGCCTATTCCGCCGGCCGGATTCGGATCGCCTGCCCGCCGCCGGGCGCCAGCCGCAGGGTCAGCTTCGAGGTCGCGTCCACCGGTCGTGACGAGATCTCGACGGGCAGCGGGTTGTTCAGCCAGTCGGCCCCCTCACCATCGGCGTAGATCTCGGCCACGAAGCTCTCGCCTTCGGGGAGGAACGAGAGGGTGATGTCGAAGGAGCGGGGCTCCTCGTCCGTGATGGCCCCGAGGTACCAGTCGGGACCGTCCTTCTCCTTGCGCAGGACCACCACGAAGTCGCCGATCTTTCCGGCCAGTGTGGCGCTGAACTCCCAGTCGACGGCCACGTCGCGAATGAACTGGAACGCGGGCTGCCCTTCGTAGTTCTCGGGCAGGTCCGCCGCCATCTGGAGCGGCGAGTACAGCACCACGTAGAGCGCGAGCTGCTTGGCGAGCGTGGTGCGGACGCGCGGCAGCCAGGGCGCACGCGGCGTCCCGTCCGGTCCGGCCCGCAGGATGTCGAAGATGCCCGGCGTGTAATCCATCGGCCCCGCGAGCAGGCGCGTGAAGTAGAGGATCGTCTCGTGCTCGGGTGGATTCCCGCCGTCGCCCGACCAGGCGTTGTATTCCTGACCGCGCGAGCCCTCCCGGGTCATCATGTTGGGATACGTGCGCCGCTCGCCCGTGTCGTGCACGGGCTCGTGGACGTCGAGCATGATGCCGTGTCGGGCCGCCGTCTCGATCACCTTGCGGTGGTGCATCACCATCACCTGCGAGTAGTGGGAATGCCCGCCGGGGATCTCGTCGGTGACGTATCCGGTCTTCAGCGCGTCGATCCCGAGCGACTGGTACAGCGCGAAGGCGTCCTCGAGCTGGCGCTCGTAGTTCGCCAGCCCGCCCGAGGTCTCGTTGTGCGCGATGAACCGGACGCCCTTGTCGCGGGCGTAATCGGCCACCTCCTTCAGGTCGAAGTCCGGGTAGGACTCGGTGAACGAGAACTGGTCCGCGTTCGCGATCCAGTCCCCATCCCAACCGACGTTCCACCCCTCCACCAGGACCCCGCCGAAACCGTTCGCGGCGGCGAAATCGATGTAGCGCTTCGTGTTGGCGGTGGTCGCCCCGTGCCTCGGACCCGAGGCCCAAGTGTCGCGACCGATGTGCATCCCCCACCAGATCCCGACGTACTTCATCGGGTGGATCCAGTCGGTATCCTCGATCACGCTGGGCGGATTGAGGTTCAGTCCGAGCACCGAGGGAGACAGGTCGGCCGCGCGATCCGCCAGCTGAATCGTGCGCCACGGCGTGTTGAAGGGCGTGTGGCCGCGGGCCTTCACTCCGTCGGCCATCGGCGCGAGCGCCGCCCGCAGGGTACGGCTCTCGAGGAACTCGCCGGCCAGGAACATGCGCGGATAGTCCACCAGGTTCGCCTCGTGGACCACCATGACCGTCCTTCCGTCGGTGGACTCCACCGTGAGGGGCGTCTGCACGCTGTCCAGCACGCTGACCGGTGACGAGGCATACAGCATCTCGGAGCGGTCCTTGCGAGGCCAGTTCGAGGGAATCCACCAGGCTCGCGGATTGTCCGCGAACGCGAACTCCGTGAGCTCGTCCATGACCTCGAACTGTCCGAAATTCGGCTGCTCCGGAAGCTCGTAGCGGAACCCGATCCCGTCGTCGAACACCCGGAACACGACGTCGAACCGCCGGCCGGGATCCGCGGTTTCGGCGATCGACGCCCGCAGTTCGTTGTAGTGGTTCCTCACGTACCGCACTTCGCCCCAAGGCTGTTCCCACAGCCGGTCGAGCGAGTCGCGCGCGACCTGCGTGATCTCCAGGCCGCTGCGCAGGGGCGGTGCACCCTTGAACTCGAAGCCGAGGCGCGAGGGAAGGAGGAGCGTCCGGCCATCACGATCGACGCGATAGAACAGGCCGCTGCGTCGGGCTTCGATGGTGACCACCGTGCGGCCGTCGGGAGAGGCGACCC
>CANPVW010000160.1 GCA_947581745.1 Candidatus Benthicola azotiphorus | reverse complement strand
ACGGCGTAGCTGCGAGGGGTTCTCCTGGAAGGTGACGATAAGCGTACGCTCGCCGCGCTTGCAGCCCTCCAGAATGAAATGCAGACCCAACAGGGTCTTGCCGACGCCGGTTCCGCCGGCAACCAGCATCGCGTCCACCAGGCGTTCGTCCGACCAGCCGCGCGCCGGCGCCAGCGTGAGAAGCACGGCGGGGACCACGCCGGCCGCGCCCGCCGTGGGCGTCGCCATGATGAGGCCCATGCGGGCGTTCGTCTCCAGGGTGGCGATCGCGTGAGACAGCATCGCGGTGAACCCCTCGCCCAGCAGGCGCGGCCCGCCTTCGGCCAGTCGGCCGGAGCGACCTCCGGTCAGCCCGGATGGGGAAGGTCCCGACTCTTCGAGTCCTTGTCTCACCGCCTGTCGCATCACGGCGAGCGTCTCTTCGATGCGCTTCCTGATCGCCTCGCGAGGGACACCCGTCTCCTTGACCTCGCGTCGCTCCACGAACTCGGCGAGATCGACCCCCAGGGATTCGGCCTGCTCGAACCACTCCGCAAACGAGCGGATCACCCTTCCTCCTCTCCGCTCACGCGTTCAACTGGTGGACGTTCCGGATCCAGTGGACCCACGGCTGCCCCGCGAGCTCTTCCAGTACGTCGGCCGGCACGTCCTCATCCGTCTCGATGGTCATCAGCGCGCGTTCGCCACGCCCCGTCCGGTCCACGCGCACAGTCGCGACGTTCAGGCCCCGCTCGGCGATTCGTCCTGTGATGCGCGCCACCGTCCCCGGGACGTCGTCGGCGACCACCACGAGAGTGGGAAGTGACCCCGACAGGTCCACCTCGAAACCGTCGATCTCCAGCACCTGGATCTGGCCGCCGCCGATCGAGCAGCCCGTGACCCGGATCGTCTCATCTCCGCGCGTCACCTCGAACACCGCGCTGTTCGGATGAGCGTCGTCACCCAGGTCCACCGTTCGGAATTCCACTGTCAGTCCCTGCTCGGCGGCTTCCGCCTCCGCCTCGCGCAGGCGAGCGTCGTCCGGCCGGTGGCCGAGGAGCCCTCCCGTGATGGCCCTTCTGGTTCCGTGACCCTCTCCCGTCATCGCGAAGCTGCCGTGCAATCCGACGACGGCGCGGTCCGGCCTGCCACCCAGGATCGCCTGCACGACGTAGCCCAGCCGGCAGGCGCCCGCCGTGTGGCTGCTCGATGGTCCCACCATGCGGGGACCGAGGATGTCGAAGAGCGTGGTCATCGAATCAACCGGCGAGAACGGTGGTAGGATCCACGATCGGGTGCTGCCCGACCCGCACCGAAGGCGCCACGTGAACCGAGCACCCGAAAGCGCTTCCCAGCCCGTAGCCGACGGCGCTCCGGACGGCCTCCCAGCCGTGCGGCGCTCCCTCGGCCTCGAGAGTCGTCATCCGGACCTCTTCGATCCCGCAGGGGACGATGAGGCCGAAGTTGTGCAGAGGCTCGTTCGTGACGTTGAGCGCGAAGCCGTGCCACGTGACCCACCGGCTGACGTGCACGCCGATGGAGGCGATCTTCCGGACTCTGCCGGCCGCTCGACTGGCGCTCGACAGATCACCCTGGTCGCCGACCCACACTCCCGTGTAGCCCGGATGCCTGAAGCCCTGCAGGCCCACGGCCCGGAGGGCTTCGATCAGCGTCCTCTCGAGCTGACGCAGGTACCAGTGCAGGTCTCGCCTCCACCGATTGAGATCGAGGATCGGATAGCCGACCAGCTGGCCGGGACCGTGATACGTAACGTCCCCGCCACGTTCCACTTCCACGACCTGGACTCCCGCCACGTTCAGAACGTCCCGCGATGCCACGACGTGGGATGAGCGAGCCCCTCGGCCCAGAGTGAGCACTGGCTCGTGCTCCAGGAGGAGCACGATGTCCTCGGTCAGACCGCCTGCGATCTTCGCCCGCGCGAGATCCCGCTGCCACTCCAGGCCCGCGACGTACGGGACCCGTCCTTCGACGGGCACGAGATGGATGGTATTCACCGACTCACCTCACCACCTGCCATCTGCCATCTACCATCGAGTCACGCACGGACGGCCGATTTCACGACGCGGCCCGCTCGTTTCCTGCAGCGAGTCTCCGCAGCGCGGCAACCTCTGCTGGCCAACCGGGACGAGCCGCGAGGACCGACTCGCGAATGGAAGCGAGCGGCCGATCATATGTGAATCGCCCGGTCCATCGCGGCGAGAGCGGCTTCCATGAGGGCTTCGGCCATGCTCGGATGCGCGTGCGGGTGTGCCGCCAGCTCTTCGACCGTCGACTCCAGCGCCCTGGCCATCCCGGCTTCGCCTATCAGCTCGCTGACGTTGTAGCCGATCATGTGCACACCGAGAATCTCGCCATAGCGCGCGTCGGCGATGATCTTCACGAAGCCCTCGTTGTGTCCTGCCGTCAAGGCGCGCCCGTGCGCGGTCAGAGGATACTTCCCCACCTTTACTTCGTACCCGGCCTCGCGGGCTTCTTCCTCGGTCATTCCGATGCTGGCGACCTCCGGGTGACAGTAGCCCACGCTCGGAATGTTGTCGTACCGGATCGGGTGCTCGGCCACGCCGGCTATCCGCTCGGCCGCCACGATTCCCTCGTGCGATCCCTTGTGCGCCAGCATCGGCTGCCCGGCCACGTCCCCGATCGCGTAGATGCCCGGGACGCTCGTCTGGCACCACTCGTCGATCCTGACCCACGGTCCGTTCCGCTCGACGCCCAGCTCATCGAGGCCCACGCCGTGGATCACCGGCTTCCGGCCGACGGCCATCAGGACCAGGTCGGTCTCGAGCTTCTCTTCTCCCTTGCTCGATTCGACGGTGAGCACCATCGGGCTGGCTTCGCGATCGAGTGAGACCACCCGGGTTCCCGTCTTGATCGTCATTCCACGCTTCTTGAACGAGCGTGCCAGGGTCTTCCCGACCTCCGGATCGGAGACCGGGACCAGCGTGTCGAGCATCTCGACGATCGTCACGTCGACCCCGAAGGCGTTGAACACGTCCGCGAACTCCACCCCGACGTAACCGCCGCCCACCACGACCATGCGTTCGGGCGGACTGCGCAGGGCGAGGGCTTCCCGACTCCCGATCACCTTCGCTCCGTCGATCTCGAAGCCCGGAAACGATGTCATCGTGGCACCGGTGGCCACGACGATGTTAGCGGTTTCGACCGTGTACGGATCGCCTTCTTCCGGCGTCACCTCGACGGCGCCCGGGGCCGTGACCCGGCCTCGGCCCTCGAACAGCTCCACCTTGTTCTTCTTGAACAGGAACCGGATGCCCGACGTGAGCTTGTCGCTGATGAAACGGCTGCGGTCCACGGCGGCACCCAGGTCGTACACGACGTGCTCGGCCCGCACGCCCATTTCCGCGCCATGATCCTTGAGATTCTGGGCCAGGGCGGCGCTCTCGAGCAGCGCCTTGGCCGGGATGCAGCCCCAGTTGAGGCAAGTGCCGCCGAGACCTCCCTCGTAGTTGGACGCCTCCACACAACCCGTCCTGAGACCGAGCTGGGCGGCGCGGATCGCGCACACGTAGCCTGCCGGACCGGCCCCGATCACCAGTACGTCGAGCTTCTCAGCCATTGAATTCGCCTCGTTCCGTTGCACGCCAGGTTCAGCGGGTCGTCAGAGCACGAGCTCCAGAGGATTTTCCAGCATCGCCTTGAAGGTCTCGAGGAAGCGAGCCCCGGTCGCCCCGTCGATCACCCTGTGATCGCAGGACATGGTCACGCGCATGCGCGGCCGGACCTCGATCTCGCCGTCCACCACGACCGGCTTCTCGATCGTGCCACCAACCGCGAGGATCGCGGCCTCCGGCGGATTGATGATCGCCGTGAACTGGTCGATGTCGAACATGCCCAGATTGGAGACCGAGAAGGTAGCGCCCTGATACTCCTCCGGCAGAAGACGCTTCTCCCTCGCCCTGCCGATCAGCTCGGAGGCTTCCGTCGAGATTTCGAGCAGCCCCTTCCGATCGGCGGCTCGCAGAACCGGAGTGATCAACCCGTCTTCGATCGCCACCGCGATCCCGATGTCCACCGAGCCGTGTCGCCGGATCGTGTCCCCTTCCCAGGAGGCGTTGATCTCCGGGTGACGGGCGAGCGCCTCGGCAGCGACTTTCACGAGAACGTCGTTGACGCCGATCTTCCCTCCCGTGAGCCGGGCGTTCAGCGCCTTTCGGAGCTCGAGGGCGCGGCCCATGTCGATCTCGGTCGTGAGGAAGAAATGCGGCACCGGACCGATCGAGGTGACGAGCCGGCGGGCGATCGCCTTTCGCATCTGCGACGGCTCGAGCGTTTCGTCGGCCAGTCTCCTCGGCCCGGACGGCGCCCCCGCGTGGGCGACCGCGGCTCCGCCCGACGGTTCCGTCGCCCGCGCCACGGTCCCTCCGGCCGCGATCGCGGCCTCGACATCACGCTTGACGACGCGTCCGCCGGGGCCGGAACCCTGGATGTCCGAGACCCGGAGCCCTGCGTCGTCCGCCATCCGCCGCGCCACCGGGGACGCCTTCACCGTGCCCGTGACCGACGACTCGCCGGCCTTGCTGTGGGGCGGCTCGACCACCGGTGGCACTGGCGCGGCGGGCGGCGGAGCTTCCGGGGGCGCCGGCGGGACCACGGCGTCCGCCTCCTCCGGAAAGCCGGGCTCGACTGCGCCGGAGGCGACAGAAGCGGCCGCCGCGGCCTCCTCGAGGAGCGCCGAAATGTCCTCGCCTTCCTCACCGATGATCCCGATCAGGGCGCCCACGGGCACCGTCTGGCCCTCCTCCACCAGGATCTTGAGGACGACGCCTCCGCCGAGGGCCTCGATATCCATGTTGGCCTTGTCGGTCTCGATCTCGGCCAGCAGATCGCTGGCCTCGACCCTGTCGCCTTCGGCCACCTTCCATTCCAGCAGCTTGCCCTCCTCCATCGTGGGGCTGAGCTGCGCCATCACCACTTTCGTTGCCATATCGGAGCTTCTAATCCAGGTAACAGACGTGACGGGCCGCCTTCACGACGGCGTCGGCGTCCGGCACGATGATCTTCTCCAGTGCGCGAGCGTAGTGCATCGGCACGTCGAGTCCCGAGACGCGGGCCACCGGGGCGTCGAGGTAGTCGAACGCTTCCCGCTGGATGTCGTCCACGACCTGGGCGCCGATCCCGGCCACCGGCCACCCCTCTTCGACCACCACGGCCCGGTTCGTCTTCTTCACGGACGCGACGTACGTGTCCAGGTCGAGCGGACGGAGGCTGCGCAGATCCACCACCTCGGCCTCCACTTCGTGCTCGGCGGACAGTTTCTCGGCCGCCTGAAGCGCCACGTGCAGCATCTTCGAGTGGGCCACGATCGTCACGTCCTCGCCCGCCCGCTTGATGTCGGCGACGCCGAGCGGGACCAGGTGCTCTTCGTCCGGGACCTCCCCCTTGACGTTGTAGAGCAGCTCGCCCTCGATGAACACGACCGGATCGTCGTCCCGGATCGCGGTCTTCAGAAGGCCCATCGCGTCCGCGGGAGTGGCCGGGGCGCATACCTTGAGCCCGGGAATGTTGGCGTACCACGGATCCGGAACCTGCGAGTGCTGCGCCGCCAGCTGAAGCGCCGATCCGCCGGGCCCGCGGAACACGATCGGCACCGTGAACTGGCCGCCCGACATGTGGCGGATCTTGGCAGCCGAATTGACGATCGCGTCGTACGCCAGCAGCGCGAAGTTCCACGTCATGAACTCGACCACCGGGCGCAGCCCGGCCACCGCGGCGCCCACCCCGAGACCGGCAAAGCCGTTCTCGGCGATCGGCGTGTCCCGCACCCGCATCTCACCGAATTCGTCGAGCAGGCCCTTCGTGACCTTGTACGCCCCGTCGTATTCCCCGACCTCTTCGCCCATGATGAACACGCGATCGTCGCGCCGCATCTCTTCGCGCAACGCCCGGTTCAGGGCATCCCGGTAGGTGATCACCGCCATGCGTCCCTCCGGTCCAGGCCGCCCCGGAACTCATCGGCGTACACGTGCGAGTAGATCTCGTCGGGCCCGGGCACCGGGCTGGATTCCGCGAACCGGGCCGCCCGCTCAACCTCGGCGATCACCTCCGCATCGAGCGCCTTGTACTCCTCGTCGGTCAGGAGACCCCCTTCTTCCATCCGCGCGGCCAGGCTGTTGATGGGATCGTTCTTCCGCTCCGCCTGCACTTCCTCGCGCGTCCGGTACGTCCCGTGAGCCGGATCCGACATCGAATGTCCCAGATAGCGGTACGTGCGGGCTTCGATGAACGTCGGACGGGACGTCTCGCGGGCCCGCTTCACGGCCCGGTTCGTGGCTTCGTACACCGCCAGGACATCCATGCCGTCCACCTGCTCCGCTCTGTTTCCCTCGTACGCACAAGCCCGCGTGAACAGCTGGTCCACCGCGGCGACCCGGTCGATGTCGGTGCCCATGCCGTAGGAGTTGTTCTCCACGACGTACACCACCGGCAGCTCCCACTTGGCCACCATGTTGAAGGCCTCGTGGAACGGGCCACCGTTGACGACGGAATCACCGAAGAAGCACAGGACGACCTGGTCGCCGCCCCGGTACTTGATCGCGTAACCGACGCCGGCCGCGAGCGGCAGGTGGGTGCCCACGATCCCGTGGCCGCCCATGAAGTTCACTTCGCTGTCGAACATGTGCATCGAGCCGCCCGCGCCCCGTGAGGTCCCGCCGATCCGGCCGAACAGCTCTGCCATCACGGCGTCCGAGCTCACGCCGCGCACCAGGGCCTGCGCGTGATCGCGGTACGCGGTGAAGACGTAGTCGTCCTCGCGCAGAGCACCGATCGCGCCCGCTGCCACGGCCTCCTGGCCGATGTACAGGTGGCAGAAACCCCCGATCTTGCCGCTCTGATAGGCCTCGGCCGTCTTCTCCTCGAAGCGCCGGGAGAGCACCATCCAGCGCAGCATCTCCAGGAGCTTCTCGCGGGGGATGCCCTGCAGGTCTGCCCGCTCTGCCCCCATGATCTCTTCTTCCGCCTTTGCCAACGTTGTCGCTCCTTGTGGACGTGAGGCCGTCCGACGCCGGACGGCGTCAGGCGATCCCGGCTCGCGCCCTCAGCTCCTCGACCTGCTCCCTGGCGTGATAGCTGCTGCGGACGAGCGGTCCGCTCTCCACGTGCAGGAAGCCCATTCCTTCGCCCAGCTCCTTCCAGGCAGCGAATTCCTCCGGAGACACGTACCGATCGATCGGCAGGTGCTTCTCGGAGGGTCTCAGGTACTGTCCGATCGTCAGAATCTGAACGCCGGCCGCCAGCGCGTCGCGCATGAAGCCGCGCACGTCGTCCCCGTCTTCGCCCAGCCCGAGCATGATGCCCGTCTTGATCAGGACCTCCGGATCGAGGCCCCGGGCCGTGCGCAGGACGTCCAGCGAACGGTCGTAGCGGCCGCCGGGCCGCGCGATCCGGTGCAGGCGCCGGGTGGTCTCCATGTTGTGATTGAAGATCTCGGGTTTTGCCGCCATCACTCGCGATATGGAGTCAGGCATGCCCCTGAAGTCCGGGGTCAACACCTCGATGGAGCAATCCGGTAGCCGGTTCCGGATCTCCTCGATCACCCACGCGAAGATCCTCGCTCCACCGTCCGGCAGGTCGTCCCGGTCCACGGAAGTGATCACCACGTGCCGCAGCGCGAGCTGCTCGATCATCTCCGCTACCCTGCGTGGCTCGTCCTCGTCCAGGTCGTCCGGTCGTCCGTGGGCGATCGCGCAGTACGGGCAGTTGCGGGTACACCTGTCACCCATGATGAGGAAGGTCGCAGTACCCGAGTCCCAGCACTCTCCTATGTTGGGACAATGCGCCTCTTCGCACACCGAGTTCAGACCCAGAGTCCTCATCATCTGTTTGAGATCCCGGTAGCGGTCGCCCCCGGGAGCACGCACGCGAAGCCAACGGGGCTTCTTCTCAGGCCAATGCGCGGCGGATGGGCTCGACGAACCGCATCCTCCGCCCGCCGCCCCGGCGATGGCGGAAAGGCCGCTGTCGGGCTGTATCACGCTCAGTCTTCGCATCGTCTTCCCGTGCTCTGGTCTGCCGTTCGGACCGACGGTTCTGCCACCCGGCGACCCCGGCCCGGAGCCGGCGAAAACTACCCGCTCTCCCCGGGCAAGTCCACTTTCGGATGGCTCGGCGGCCGACGTTGCCGCCGGAAGGTGTGTCGCTTATTCTGCTTGGCCACAACCGGAGACAGTGGTACGGGTGGACGTGCGAA
>CANPVW010000159.1 GCA_947581745.1 Candidatus Benthicola azotiphorus | reverse complement strand
CCACGAGATCAACAACTCCCTGACCCCGATCAAGTCGATCGCGACCAGTCTCGGTGCAATGCTCGAGCGGCGCCACGACCCGCCCGACGAGGCCACAGACCTGAGGGAGGGACTGCGCGTGATCGCTGGCCGATCGGAGGCGCTGGGACGATTCATGTCGTCTTACGCGAGGCTGGCCAAGCTTCCCCATCCGCAGAAACGGGAGCTCAGCGTCGGGGACTGGGTGCGACGGGTGGCCAAGCTCGAATCCCGCATCGAGGTCGAAGTTCTCGACTGTCCCGACGTCCGCATCGAGGCCGACGGAGATCAGCTCGACCAGCTACTGATCAACCTGCTCGACAATGCCGTGGATGCATCGCTGGAGACGGGGGGCTCGGTGCGAATCGGATGGAACTACGCGGAGGGGCAGCTGCGGGTGCGGATCGAAGACGAGGGGCCGGGACTGGCCCAGACCGCGAACCTGTTCGTTCCCTTCTTCACGACCAAGCCGAAGGGGTCCGGGATCGGTCTCGCCCTGTGTCGGCAGATCGCGGAAGCGCACGGTGGGCGGGTGCGTCTGCGCAATCGGACGGACGGACCCGGCTGTGTCGCCGAAGTTCAGCTTCCCGGGCGGGAAGAGCCCGCGGTCGCAATCCAGCCCTGATCGCCCGAGGCCGGCTCAGTCGCAGGCGATCGTTCCTTCCTCGGTCGCCGGAGGGAACGGCTTGACCGTTCCCTTGAAGACGGAGCATTGCCTGCCCTTCACCCTGGAATGCGTCGCCCTGGCGGACCAGCCCGTACCGTTCGCCCGCAGTCGGACGGTGACCCCGTTGCTCAGGTTCACGTTCAGCTGGCTGACCTGGGTGGCGTAGGAGGCTTTGCCGGTCTCGGCGAACGTCTGCTCGATGTACGCTACCTGGGCCGTCGCGATGTTTCGCAGGTCCGACTCCATCGTCACGATGTAGGCCCGATCCGAGCTGCCCCCGAGCGACACTGTAGCGATCAGCGCGAGTATGGAGATGAGGGTCAGGACGATCATCATCTCGACGAGCGTAAAGCCGGATTCGCGACTGCCGGGCGTCAGCACTTGCTTCCCCTCCTCTTCCGATATCCGGGCGCCGGGCGAGTCCCGGCACGGCCTGACAACGCACCGACGGTGCCAGAACGAAGACATCGCGTTGCGAACCCCGTAACTGGCAATCGCGCAAGGGGTTGGAGGTGTGACCGCACACGCCGCGCGGCTGCCGCGGGGCGGAGGAGGATGGCAAAACGCCCGGTGCGGTGCAGGCTCGGGTGTCGTCTGGGGAAGCGCGGTCAGGAAGAAGCGCGCAACGCGTTGAACAGGAGTGGAAACGTGGCCAGCGACAGACCCCGCTGTTGCGGGTCGATCCCGAACAGCACGACCTTTCCGGCCCCCAGCGGAACCTCGACGACCGCGGCGGCTCCGGCCAGCGCGTCGACGCCGTGTACCCAGCCGCTCAACACTCGCGGCCGGGTCCCGTAGCCCGCTACCCGGACCGCCGGACTCCGTGCCGGAACGTCGAATGCGGACCCGCCTTCGATCCACGCTGCCGTTCGCTGCGGCATTCCGCGGCCGATCGCGGTCGACGTGTCGACCTGCAGCCCGACCTGCGCGCCGGGTGCGAAGAACGCGTCCGCGGGCTGATCACGAAGGCGGTCCACCACCGGCAGGTCCAGCCGTTCGATGACCCACGGGGCCGAACGGCCGAGGGCCACCAGCGTTCCCCCTTCCTGCACGAAAGCGCGCAGCCCGGCGACCCCTGCGGCCCCGAGACCGCCGGTGTACTCGACCGGCATCGTTCCGGGGGCCCATCCGTCATCCAGTACGTCCGGCTCCACCGAGGGAAGCACGATGCTCGTGAAGCGACGCGCCAGGTCGCCCTGTCGGATCTGCTGATCGTGCAGGGTGGCGTAGGGCACCTCGTAGCCGTCGAACAGCCAGCGCGTCCACCCCTCGTCCGCCGAGGGAACCCAGGGCTGATACAGACCCACCAGGATGCCGGCGGCTCCCGAGAGTCCCTCGACCTGCCGTGGAGTCGATTCCGGCACTCCCCCGGCCCGCTGCAGGCGTCCGCCGGGCATGCGTCGCACCGGCTCCGCAAGGAGGCCGAGGAACAGCGGAAGATTGTGCGCGGTGACATCGTAGGGCTTCTTCGGCGGTCCGCCCGGGTATTCCATCGTTCCAGGGTATGGCTGGGGAGCGAGGAGCATCTGGGCGAACGCGGCGTAGGGCTGGCGCATGTCGATCACAAGACTCCCCGGCGGGTAGAGGGAATCGCCGACCGCCAGCGTGTCGATCGCCACTCCGACCTCGACCCCTGCGGTACCCAGGATTCGCTCGAGCTCGGCGATCGCGGGCTCGTCGCCCTGACCGGCAGGAATGACCCAGGCCCTGGGCCACTCGGGCCATCCGGCCACGGCCCTCTCTCCCACCGCCACGAAGTTCTCGAGCCACTGGCCACGCGACGTGGAGGCGTTCTTCAACAGGGACAGGGCCCCCGCTTCCATGTATTCGAGCACGTCCGTCAGGCTCCACCTGCCGCCCGGCCACGGGAGGGGCTGCCGCCAGCTGCGGCCCGTCAGCGGACTCGCGGTCGCCTGCAGCTCCTCCGGACGAATGTCCACGGGCGTCGCGAGTCTCACCCCGGCCGTCTCACTGAGAATCCGAACGCCGCCGTGATAGTGAGCGTACGCCCGCGAAGGGCTCCACGCGTCGTACCCGGCGTTGACGACGACGCCCCGCTTGCCCTGCCGGAGGAGATCCCAGGCGATGGCGGTGCCCATCGCGTTGCCGGCGGCCGTGATCAGAGGATCCACGTTGGGCTCGATCGGGTCCATCCACGGAGGCACGAAGAATCGGCTTCCGTCCATGCCCTGCTGGTGAATGTCGTGCACGATCTGCGGATGCCAGACGTTGTAGACGTGTTCGACCGTGTTGCGGGTCTCGACCTGGGTGAACGAATACCAGTCGCGGTTGTTGTCGTGGCCCGTGTAGTGGTGGTACAGGGTCGGAGGTGGCGACCCCTCCCAGGGTGTTCCGATCGACTGCCGATACCACTCGGCCACCATGTCCACGCCGTCCGGATTGAGGGACGGAACGATCAGGACCACGCATTCGCGCAGCACCCGCACCAGGTCCGGATCGGTGGCGACCGCCAGGTCGTACGCCAGCTTCAGGGGAACGAGCGAAGTGCCCACTTCCGTCGGGTGAATGGCGGACGTGATCAAGACGATGAGGCGGCCCGCCTCCATCGACTCCTTGCGCTGCGTCGAGTCGCCCAGACGACGAGGGTCCGCCAGTCGTGCCTGGATCGCCCGAATCTCGGACAGTCTGGCCTGGTTGGCGGTGTCCGTGACGGTCAGGAGGATGAGCGGTCGGTCCAGCGTGCTCCGCCCGATCGTGTCGAGCCGCACCCGGCCGCTCTGCCGTGCCAGCTGACCCAGATAGCCCGTGATCTGATTCCAGTCAGCGACCCTGAAATCTGCGCCGGGCCGGAAGCCGAGGTACGCTTCCGGCGGGCTCGGGGGCAGCCGTACCCCTCGCTCGCCGCCCGGCTGCTGTCCCAGGGCGACGCCGCCCGTGGCGAAGGTGGCGAGCCCCGCGCACAGCGCCAGGACGAACCAACGGCGGGCGGATCGGCCGGCGGGAGCCGCCTGAGACACGGAGCTACTCCAGCAGCGCCGGCACATCGGCCAGCGTGGGAACGACGTGGTCAGGGCGCTGGTCCGGCGGAACCTGCTCCAGCGACGCGGCATCGAACTTACCGGTGCGAACCTGAACGGTGGCCAGCCCCGCCGCGATGCCCCCGCGGATGTCCGTTTCGAGGTCATCCCCCACCACCGCCAGCCGCTGGCGATCGACTCCCAGCAAAGAGGCCGCCGTATCGAAGAACGCCGGGGACGGTTTTCCCACCAGCGTCGCGGTCTGGCGGCTCGCGTATTCGAGGGCGGCGACGAACGGACCGGCGTCCAGCGTCGGCCCATCGTCGGTCAACCAGAAGCGGTTTCTGTGAATCGCCACGAGGCGCGCGCCTGTGCGCAGGCTGCGGAAACCCTCGTTGAGGCGTTCGAACGTGAACCCGGAACCGAGATCTCCGACCAGGAGTGCTTCCGGCCGCTCATCGGTGATCTCGAACTCGACGAAGTCCTCGTATGTCGAGTCCGCCACGAGCAGGTGTATCCGGCTCACGCCCTCGTCGCGGAGCCACCGGGCCGCGGCGACGGGCGCACTGAAGACTTCCGATCCCTCGACGCGCAGTCCCATGGCGCCCAGAGAGGCGATGATCGCGGATCTCGACATGCGGCTCGTGTTCGTGGTGAACAGGAACGGAACGCCCGCCTCCCGGAGCCGGTCGATCGCCGCTGCCGAGCCCGCAATCAGCTCGCTTCCTTGATATACCGTCCCGTCAAGGTCGATCAGAAGGCCGTCGATGGACTGCATTACCAGACTCCAGATGCGCCCGGAAAGGTCGTCGCCGCGCCTCGCCCGTCGGCCTGACCGCCGGGGCCCTTGCTACGCGCAGGACACCGATACTATTGAGACCGTGCATTTCACCCGCAACCGACCCGAGAACCGGACGAGGACTTTGCCCGAGCTCAGACCCTTCCCGGCCCTTCGATTCGCCGAGTCCGCCGGCGACCTCTCGCTCCTGCTCGCTCCTCCATACGATGTGATCGATCCGGACCAGGCGGCGGAGCTGGCGGCACGCAGCGAGCACAACTGCGTGAGGGTCATCCTCCCCGCCGGTCCGGAGGACACACGCTACGACGCCGCGGCGGCAATCCTGAGAGGGTGGATCTCGAGAGGAATCCTGGCGACCGACCGCGAGCCGTCCGCCTACGTGTACCGGCAGGAGTTCGAGGCCGACGGAAAGCGCACCGAACGGACCGCGGTCTTCGCCGCACTGCGACTGACGCGATACGCCGAGCAGGTGGTGCTTCCGCACGAGCGTACGCATTCCGGGCCCAAGAAGGACCGCCTTGCTCTCACCCTGGCGACCCGAACGCAGCTGTCGCCGGTCTTCATGGTGGCCCGCGACAGCAGCGGCACATTCCATCGGCTTTCCCGGCAGGCGCTCGCGCAGGCGCCGGCCGCGCAAGCGACCACTCCGGATGGGATCCGTCACACCCTCTGGAGGCTTACCGGCGACGAAGCCGCCTCCCTGCTCTCCGTTGCCGGAGCCGGACCCCTGCTGATCGCGGACGGGCACCACCGGTACGAGACCGCCCTGGCTGCCGCCGAGTTACTTGGTGATAACGTAAAGGCCGCTTATCTGCTGACGTGCATCGTCAGTCAAGAGGACCCTGGGCTTCTCGTGCGCCCCACCCACCGGGTGCTCTCCGGGCCACCCACGGGCGGCGCCGGCTCGTTCGACTGGCCCGCGGCTCTCCTCGGGTCCTTCGAGCTCGAGGATCTCGGGGCCCTGCCGCTTCGGGGGCTCGAGGATCGGGCCGCGAGTCTCCCAACCGGCGCCTTCCTGGTCGCCCCGGAGGGAAGCCGCGTGGTATCATTGGCCACGGCCCGACCCCTCGCCCTGAGCGAGGCGGGGATCCCGGACCAAGAGGCGCGGATCGCCCCCATCGTGTTCGATCGGCTCGTTCTCGGAGCACTGTACGGGGTGGAGGCGGACGAGGCGGCTCACCGGGGCATCCTGTCCTATTCACGGACGCCGATCGCCGCGCCGAAGGGCAGCGGCGGCTGTTCGTTCGTCCTGCCGCCCGTTTCCCTGGATGACGTTTGGGCGACCGCCCTTCGGGGTGGCCGGCTCCCCCCCAAGTCCACCTACTTCGAACCCAAGATCCCGTCGGGGCTGCTGTTCCGCCCGCTTTGAACCGGGATATGACCTCCGCTCCCGGGAGAGAACGGGTGTTTGCCGGCATCCCGGGCCCGGCATAGCTTCGGGCGCCATGAACAACACAGAGACAGAGGAAGGCGCCAGGGCCGGCCCGGATACGCGCAAGGTCATCCGGGTGGCGCACAGTCCGGACTCCGACGACGCGTTCATGTTCTACGGTCTGGCTTCCGGCGCCATAGACACCGGTGAGCTGCGCTTCGAGCACGAACTGCAGGGCATCCAGGAACTGAACGAGCGCGCGCTGAAGGGCGAGCTCGAGGTCACCGCGGTGTCCATCCACGCGTATGCCTACCTGGCCGACCGGTATGTCCTGCTGCCGCACGGAGCCAGCATGGGAGAGGGCTACGGACCACGCCTCGTCAGTCGCGAGCCACTGAGTCGGGATGCGATCCGAGGTTCCACGATCGCCGTCCCGGGCGAGCTCACATCAGCGTACCTGGCGCTCAAGCTGTGGGAGCCCGACGTCCGCACGGTGTCGATGGCGTTCGACGAGATCCTGGAGGCGGTCCGCGACGGAGACGTCGACGTCGGTTTGATCATCCACGAGGGTCAGCTCACCTACGCCGATGAAGGCCTGGTGCTTCTGGAGGACCTCGGCCGCTGGTGGAAGGAAGAGACCGGCTTGCCGCTCCCCCTGGGGGGCAACGTGATCCGCCGCGACCTCGGGCCCGCTCTGATCCGTGAGGTCTCCGGCTATCTTCGGAGCAGCATCGCGTTCTCGCTGGACCACCGGGAGCGAGCCATGGACTACGCCATGACGTTCGCCCGGGGACTCGACCGGAGCACCGCGGATGACTTCGTGGGCATGTACGTGAATCCTCGAACGCTCGACTACGGCCAGGACGGACGAGAGTCCGTGCGCCTCTTCCTGCGGCGTGGGGTCGAGGCCGGTCTCGTTCCCGGTCCGGCTGAAGTGGAGTTCGCCGACTAGGCTCCGCCGGCCGGCTGGATCCCGCTCCCGGTTTCCCCGGTCTCCGAGAGGTGGGCGTCGAGCTGGGCCACTCCGAGCCCGGCGATCCGACGGAGCTTCGTTCGCCGGGTAACGTAGATCTCCGAGTCCCCGGCGAGCGCGGTGGCGATGTGAATCGCCCGCGTGAGATCGCCGCCGATCTGTGCCCTGACCTGGGCCGCCTGGTGGGCGATCGCGGCCGAAACCGGGACGATCTCCAGACCCGAAAGCGCGGTCAGCAAGGACTCCACGCGCTCCGCGGCCTCAGAGTGGCCCGAACGGTACGCACCCGACAGCAGCTGGTAGACCGTGACGGCGGATGTCCGCCCTTCGAACCGGCCGTCTCGCATCCCGCCGAGGACGATTCGTGTCAGATCGAGGTAGGTTGGATCGCCCGCCACGTGCAGGGCGAGGACACCCGCATCGACGTAGACGATCCCGGCCCGGGCCAGGACCTCGCCGAAGGCGGCGGCCTCACTCACCGCGAACTTCAGGCCATAGCTGGCCGTCTTCTTCGGCAGAACCGGCGAGGAGACCTTCAAGTTCCCCGACCACGTCGCGTGGCGCGGCCCGCATCTCGATGACTCCCTTCGACACGGTCACGAGCAGACGGTCACCGGGTCGCAGGCCGAGCGCGTTCCGCGCTTCTCTCGGCACCACGATCTGGTGCTTGCTGCTCATCTTCACGGATGCTGACAAGGCGGCCTCCCGTAGCGTGTCCCTTTACGACACAACTTTACGCGAGAAGCGGTGGGACGAAAGCCCCGGGTCGACTCAGAGGATCTGGTAGAGGAACACGCCGTACCCGAGCAGCAGGAGCGCGCCCTCCGCGCGGGTCACCCGTTGCCCCGTATAGGCCAGCGGGATCAGCAGAAGACAGAAGATCATCGCGGGAACGACCTGTGTGGCCACGGTGGACGCGCTGAGCTCCAGCGGAGTGATCATCCCGGCCACACCGAGGACGAGGCCGAGATTGAAGATATTCGATCCGATCACGTTGCCGATCGCGATGTCGCCGAGCCCGCGCGCCGCAGCGGCGATGGTCGACGCGAGCTCGGGGAGCGAAGTACCGACGGCCACCATGGTGGCCCCCACGACTTCCTCCGGAACCTGGTACGCGACGGCTATCTTCTCGGCTGAATCGATCATCCAGGAGGCCCCGGCGAGCAGCAGTGCGGTACCGAACGCGACGCGCAGCCAGTTCAGGTACGGCCGGCGGTCCCGGCCGCCCGCCGCCGCATGGGCTTCGATCCGCGCAGCCTGAAACTGACCCGTCGCCGTTTCCGACTTTCCCCAGCGGATGAGGTAGACGATGTAGAGCAGGAAGGCGCCCATCAGGACTGCGGCATCGACCGTTCCGATCACGCCGTTCGAAGCGAAGACCATCGCGGCCGCAAGGACCAGCACCATCAGCGGGGCTTCCCGCTGCAGCAGCTTCCGATTCACCGCTATCGGACGCACCATGGCGCCGAGCCCCACGATCAGGCCGACGTTGGCCACCGTCGAGCCCATCACGTTCCCGATCGCGATGCCGGGCTGGTTCCGTATCGCCGCAGTGATCGACACGACGAGCTCCGGTGCCGAAGTGCCGAAGGCCACCACCGTGAGGCCCACGAGGAGCGGGCTGACGCCACGGTGTTCCGCGACCCGCGAGGCGCCCGTTACCAGCCAGTCTGCCCCCAGCGTCAGGGACGTCAGGCCCACGAGGAACAGGAGCGCGTCTACCAGGACCACGGTATCCTCACACCGGGAAGTGTGGAAAACCATGGCCGGCGGCGGACGTCAGGCGCCGGTGCTGTGGACAACTGTGGATAAGTCGCCACTGGAAGTACGGCCGCGTATGTATATATCAAGAGGTCGGTTACGCGATCGGGTCAGCTGGCCTGGACGGCCTCGGCCACGTCCCGAACCGCTTTCTCCCCATGTTTCGAGGTGTCCACGGACCGATCCGCGCCACGGCCGCCCATGTGGAGTTGTCCATCCACCTGGCCGCCTTCATCGAGCTTGATGCGTCGGCTCCTGATATCACCTTCAACCCGGCAGGTCGCCTGCAGCTCGACCCGACTCTCGGCGTTCACGCTTCCGTTGACGCGGCCAGCCACTATTGCATCCTGCGTGACCACATCACCAAGGACGGCTCCTTCCTTGCCGATTACGACGCTCTTCGCCGCCTTCACCGACCCCTCGACCTGGCCCTCGATCCGGATCGTGCCATCGCTGGAGCAGTCCCCGACGACCTTCATTCCCGGCCCGATGATCGATACGACGTCGCCGACGTCGCGAGGAGCTCCATCCGGTCGGTTCCTCGTCTTCGTCATGTCGCTCATTCCTTTCACCATCCTCCCCGGGGTCGCGCCCGGCGCGGCCCGTCCTCAGGTCCCTTCCGCAAGGTAGTCGAGCGGATTCACCTGCTCACCCGCCCGTTCCATCTCGACGTGGAGGTGCGGCGCCGTCGACCTGCCGCTGTTCCCGGACAGGGCGATGACTTCTCCCATCTCCACCGAGTCACCCGCGGACACGAACAACCACGAGTTGTGCGCGTACAGACTGCTCATCTCACCATCGTGTGCCACCCTGACGAACAGACCGTACTCCGCATCGTCGCCCGTCTCCTCCACCGTGCCGCCTCGCGCGGTCCGCACGTACGACCCCGCGGGGACCGCTATGTCCACGCCAGCGTGCCGCCCGAAGGGCGCGGCCGTCGTGTCGCCGAAGCTCCGGGTCACGAAGCCCCGCCCGACGACGGGCCACACGAATCCGGCCTCTTCTTCGCTGTCGAGTCGCGCCGAAGCATCCTCCTCCGACAGCGGCGGCAGCAGAATGTCGCGCCGCGAGGCACCGAGCTCGCCTCCCATCACGGCTCGCAACCGCCCGTACGCGGCCTCGAGTTGTTCGACCCGCTCGCCGACCGCCGCCAGGGCCTGATTCTCATCCCGCAAGTCCAGGACCTCTCCTTCCAGGGTCCGGACACGCTCGCCCGCCGCCAGGCTGCCCGCCCAACGGCCCGCCGCGAAGAACGTGGCAGCCAGGACCAGGAACGCCCCCGCCGCCAGAAGGACCACCTGCCCGAGCGACAGGGCCAGCGTCCGGGACTTCACGGCGCCCTCCCGCATGACGATGAGCGTCCAGCGACGCCGGTCTTCCGCGCTCATCTCGCCCCGAACAGCTCGTCGGCTTCCGGAGACGCGAGCAGCTCGCGTGCCACGCGCTCGAAGTCCTCCGCGTCCCTGAACGGAATCCGGATCTCGCCGCTCGTGCGGGACCGAAGGGTCACCTTCACGTCCGTGCCGTACGCCCGGGACAACAGGACAGCGGCCTTGCGAGCGACGGGATCCTGCGAAGCAATGCCGCGCTTCGTGCCCGTGTTGTCGCGTTTCCTGCCACTCCGAGCACGGGTCTCGGCCTCTCGCACGGAAAGGCCTTTCGAGACCACCTCGCGCGCCAGCGCGACCTGTCCGGCCTCTCCATCGACCGACAGAATGGCCCGGGCGTGTCCCGCCGTCAGGCTTCCCTCGCTCAGCATGTCGCGCACGGCCGCGGGCAACGTCAGCAGTCGAAGCGAATTCGCCACCGTGGAGCGCTCCCGCCCCACCTTGCGTGCCACCTCCTTCTGCGTCAGACCGAACCCGTCGATCAGCTGCTGGTAGCCGACCGCTTCCTCCAGCGGTCCCAGGTCTTCGCGCTGGAGGTTCTCCACCAGCGCGACGACCAGCATCTGCTCGTCGCTCAGCGGGCGCACGATCGTCGGTGCCGTGGCCCAGTCGAGACGCTTCAACACACGCCAGCG
>CANPVW010000158.1 GCA_947581745.1 Candidatus Benthicola azotiphorus | reverse complement strand
GGAGCCACGCTGTGGACCGCGGTGTACGGGTTCGTTCTCATCCTGGCCGGTGGACTCGTGGCCAATCTGGACGCCGGATTCGCCTGCCAGGGATTTCCCGCCTGCAACGGCAGCTGGATGCCGTCCGGGAATCCGCTGATGCAGGTTCACTGGGGTCACCGGCTGCTCGCTTACGCATTCCTTCCGTGGGTCCTGATCCTGCCGCGGTTCGTGAAGAAACGCCGTGAGAATGACCGGGGCGCCCGGCTCGCGGCGATCGCGGTGGTGACCCTCGTGGTCCTTCAGGTGCTGATCGCCGCCGGCATGGTCTCGATGTCGATGCCCGGTTGGATGCGTGCCACGCACGTGGCACTCGGTGCGGCGATCTTCGGAGCCCTCGTGTGGCTCGCCTGGACCGTAGCGAGACCGGTTCGGGGCGCCATCGGGGGTCCCTGAGTCCTTTCGGCCGGGGCACGGCCCATCGGACTGCCTTCAGACCGACTCGAGCAGGGCGACGTGTCCGAGGCCTCCGGCAGCGCAGATGCTCACCACGCCCTTGCTGCCGGCCGAGAGGGCCGCCAGCTCGAGCGCGGCCTGTGAGAGGATGCGGGCGCCGGTGGCCCCGAACGGGTGACCCAGCGCGATGCTCCCGCCATTGGGGTTCATGCGGCCGCGGGGAAACCGACCCGGGTGCTCCAGGATCCCGGCCCGGTCGCGAAGCCAGTCGTCATCCTCGAGTGCGGCCAGGGTACACAGGACCTGGGCCGCGAACGCCTCGTGGACTTCCCAGAGGGCCACGTCATCGTATCCGAGGCCGTGCCGCGCCAGGAGTCGTGGGACCGCCAGCGCAGGCGCCATCAGGAGTCCCTCGGCCTCGATGTCGACGCCCGCCTGCTCCCAGTCGAGCAGGCGCACCGCCGGCAGGCCGTCCGGAAGACGGCCGATCCCCTCCGCGTCGGCTAACCAGGCGCAGGCGGCGCCGTCCGTCAGTGGCGAGGAGCTGCCGGCCGTGATCGTGCCGGCCTCACGATCGAACGCGGGCTTCAGCCGGCCCAGGTTCTCGAGCGTCGAGTCCGGGCGCGGCAGTGTGTCGGCATCGACGGGGAAGGTGCCGGGCGAGACGAGGAGCTGCCGGTAGAAGCCTTCCTCCCGCGCCCTGATCGCGTTCGCGTGGCTTGCCGCGGCCAGCGCGTCCTGGTCCGCTCGCGACACGCCCCACTGGCGGGCCGTGGCCTCCGCGTGCTGGCCCATGGACAGTCCGGTCGTGCGTTCCGCGACCGCAGGGATCGCGAGACGGACGTCCTTCAGCCGGAGCCTGCGCAGCTCGGCCACCATCCCGCCGATTCCCCTCGCGGCGCCTGTCCGGCGTAGAGCGCGACCGAGCTCGCGGCCGAGGCCGACCGGAGCGCTCGACATCGAGTCGACCCCGCCGCACAGGGCCAGGTGCGCGCGGCCCGCCAGGATCTGTCCGGCAGCGTAGGTGGCTCCGGCGAGGCTGGTCCCGCATTGCTGGATCAGCGTGACCGCGGACACGTGCGGGTCCAGTCCGGAATCCAGCCACACCTCCCGCGCCCAGTTGCTCACCGCCAGGGAAGGGATCACGGCGCCCCACACCACCAGGTCCACGGCGGCGTCGCATCCCGGTCCCGGACCGTGCCGGCCGACTACAGATTGCTGGAGCGTGGGCACGGAAAGCTGCAGGGCGTCCAGTTCGCCCAGCTCGCGGTCCATCTTCGTGAAGGGGCTGCGCAGGGCCGGGAGGACGAAGACCTCGGACGACGTTGGCATCCGACGCGTCCTTTCCTTCAAGGTCGCAAGGGCGTCGCGCGGCGCCCGTCGTGGGTGGCGCCGGGGACCTGTGATCTGCAAGATGAGTCGCCGACGGGACGGGCGCCACGGCGGCGGACAGGCAACCCCGTCCCGCCCCGGGGAAGCGGGACGACGAGGTCAGGCGCGATCCCGATAAATTACTGTATGTAGCGCCAGTGAAATGATTGTCTAGAATGACGATACCACGAGTTCGCTTTGCGCCGAGCCCCACCGGCTACCTGCACGTCGGCGGGGCACGCACGGCCCTGTTCAACTACCTGTTCGCCCGCCACTCCGGCGGCGCCTTCCTGCTCCGGATCGAAGACACGGACCGGGAGAGGTCGAGCTCCGAGATGACGGGCCAGATTCTCGATGCGATCGCGTGGCTCGGGCTGGAGGTGGACGAGCCGCCGGTGCACCAGGCCGACGGACTGGAGAGGCACCAGGCCGATGTCGCGTCACTGCTCCGGGCAGGACGGGCCTACCGCTGTTTCGCCGCCCAGGAGGAGCTGGAAGTGCTGCGGGCGAAGTCGCGCCGGGACGTGACGCCCTTCCGGTATCGGAGCTCTGATGCGTACGACGAGGCCGAGGCGGAGCGCCGCGCCGCGGCCGGCGAGCCGCATGCCGTGTTCTTCGAGGTCCCCGCGGGTGACATCACGTTCGATGACGCCGTCCACGGGCCGACCACCGTTCCCGGCGACAGTCTGGACGACTTCGTGATCCTCCGCTCGGATCGCACCCCGGTATACAACATGGCCGTGGTCTCCGACGACGTGCACATGGCCATCACGCACGTGATCCGAGGCGACGACCATCTATCGAACACCCCGAAGCAGATCCTGATCTACGAGGCGCTGGCCGCCGACCTGCCGGTCTTCGCGCACGTGCCGATGATCCTCGGACCGGACGGCAAGCGCCTCTCGAAACGGCACGGCGCGGCTTCGGTCGAGGCGTACCGGGACGAGGGCATCCTTCCGGAAGCGATGGTGAACTTCCTGGCCCTGCTGGGCTGGTCGCCGGGCCACGATCGGGAGCTGATGCGGCTGCCCGAGCTCATCGAGGCGTTCACCCTGGACCGCATCCTGAAGAAGGCCGGCGTATTCGACTCGAAGAAGCTCGAGTGGCTGAACGGCAAGTACCTGGACGCGGCGGCGACGGAGCGGCTCGTTCCCCTGGTGCTCGACTCGCTGGACGGCGAGGGCCGATCCATCGCGGCCGCGGATCCCGATCGTTTCGCCGCAGTCGTCAACCTGCAGAAGACGCGGGCCCGAACCGTGCCGGAGGTAGGCCGGGCGAGCCTCCGGTATCTCGTGGATCCTCTCTCCTACGACGAAGCGTCGGTCGAAAAGCACTGGCTCAAGGAGCCGCAGGCGGCCCGTGAGATCCTGTCGGCCGAGCGTGATGCCCTCGCGGCGGCCGAGCCCTTCGATGCGGAAGCCCTGGAAGGGCCGCTGCGGGCGATCGCTGACGACCGCGGGCTCGGGTTCGGAAAGGTCATCGGCCCGCTCCGCGTGGCCCTTCTCGGCGTGCAGGACAGCCCGGGGATCTTCGACGTGATGACGCTCCTCGGCCGTGACCGGTGCATCGAGCGCATCGATCGAGCGCTCTCCGAGATCGAGCGGATCGGGGCTTCGTGATCGAGTCCGACCTGCACTGGATGGAACGGGCCGTCGAGCTGGCCAGGGAAGCGGCGGCGCACGAGGAGGTCCCGGTGGGCGCCGTGGTCGTGGCTCCGGACGGGACGGCGTTCGAGGAGCGCAACCGCACACGCGAGCTGGCCGACCCCACGGCGCATGCCGAGATGCTGGCGATTCGCCGCGCGGCTGCCCACCAGGGTGACTGGCGCCTGGAGGCACATACTCTCTTCGTGACGCTCGAGCCGTGTGCGATGTGCGCGGGGGCGATCGTCCTCTCGCGGGTCGATCGAGTCGTGTTCGCCGCCCACGACCCCAAGGCGGGAATGTGCGGGAGCCTCGGCAACCTGGTCCAGGACGGGCGACTGAACCACTCCGTACAGCTGGTCGCCGGCGTTCGCGCGGAGGAGGCTTCCGCGCTTCTCAGGAGCTTCTTCGCAGAGCGGCGTTAGACTCATGCGCGACAGATGACCGGATCCCGTGATCGAATCGTTCTCGTGGCGGGCGAGCTGCACGAGCTGTCGGGCCGGCACCCGGAATGGCCCGGCGGCCGGGAAACTCTGTTTCTCCAGCCGGGGACCGACCTTCCCGCGCGGGACGACGTGGACGCGATCATCCCGCTCGTCTCACAGCGCGTGGGGGAGAACGAGCTGGCCGGGCTGCCGTCGCTCCGCGTGATCTCCAACTACGGCGTCGGCTACGACAACATCGAACTGGGCGCGGCCGCGCGGCGCGGAGTCATAGTCACCAACACGCCCGACGTGCTGACGGACGCCACGGCCGACCTGGCGATGGCCCTGCTCCTCGCGGCGGCGCGCCGGCTCAGGGAGGGACTGGACCTGGCCCGGAGCGGCGGCTGGAAGGGCTGGCACCCTACCCAGCTTCTCGGGATGGGACTTCAGGGCAGAGTGCTGGGGCTTCTCGGGGCGGGCCGGATCGGTGCGGCGACGGCCCGGCGCGCGGTGGCATTCGGGATGGAGATCGCCTACTGGAATCGAACCGCGGCGCCGGAGCTGGAGGCGAAGATCGGCGCCCGCCGGATCGTGGATCTCGAAGCGCTGCTCGCCGAGGCGGACGCGGTCAGCGTGCACCTGCCCCTGACGCGAGAGACTCGCGGGCTCCTGGATCGCGGCCATCTCGAGGCCATGAAGACCGGCGCGATCCTCGTGAACACGGCCCGGGGTGCGATCGTCGACCAAGGGGCGCTCGAGGAAGCGCTGCGGACCGGTCACCTCGCGGCGGCGGGCCTCGACGTGTTCGAGAACGAGCCCGATATTCCGGCCGGCCTGCGCGAGCTTCCCAACTGTCTCGTCCTCCCGCACCTCGGCAGCGCCACGCGGGAGGCGAGGCAGGCCATGTGGGACCTGGCGGCGGCGAACGTGCGAGCGGTCCTGGCAGGGAAGCAGCCGATCAGTCGCGTGGAGCTGCCGGCCGGCTGAACCCCCGCCTCAGTCTCCTTCGGGGCCGCCCTCGAAGATCTCCCGCGCCGTCTCGCCGGCGACCAGCCGGGCGAACGCCTGCTTGCGGAGTCCGGGGCCACCGCCGCTCTCTTCCAGCATCTCGGACCGGGCGCCCACGTGGAACATGGTAGCGAGAAGGACCCGGGCGATCTCCTCCCGCGCCTCTTCTTCGGACAGTCCGCGCGCGAGCATCGCATGGCGGGCGGCCCGCGCCTCCTCGCTGCCCTTCAGAATCGAACCGACGGCCTGCCGAAGCAGTGGCCAGGCCTCGGCGCCGGCCTCCTCGGGATCGAAGGGACGCACCCCGGTCACGGGGAGCCCGCCTCCCCCGTCTCCGCCCATTGAGGCGAGTCGAAGTCCTTCTTCCCGTAGAACCTGAGCAGAGAGAACAGGATCGCCCCGCCCAGGAGGTACGAGAACGCCGGGGACATCCCGAAGGCGGTGGGGATGTCTCCGACCAGCATGCCCACCAGCGCCACGGTCAGCGCATACGGGAGCTGCGTGCGCACGTGGTCCACGTGGTCGCAGGCCGAGGCCATCGAGCTCATCACGGTGGTGTCCGAGATCGGCGAGCAGTGGTCGCCGAAGATCGCCCCCGCGAGCACGGAGCTGATCGACCCGAGGAGGAGGGAATAGTGGGTGCCGGCATCGAATCCCGCCGCTCCCCCCATGCCGACTGACAGCGGAACGACGATCGGGACGAGAATCGCCATCGTGCCCCACGAGGTGCCGGTGGCGAACGAGATCGAGGCCGCGGTGAGGAACACGAGCACCGGCAGGAATTCCGGTCGCAGGTTGCCCTCCAGCAGGCCGCTCAGGTACTGCGCCGTTCCCAGCACTTCGGTCACGCTGCTCAGGGACCACGCCAGGATGAGAATGATGCCCGCCAGCAGCATGGCGCGCATCCCTCCCACCAGGCCGTTCACGGCCTCGTGCACGGTGAGGATCCGCTGCATCACCGCGAGCCCGATCGCCACCAGGCAACCGGTGAGCGATCCCCACAGCAGGGCGTTGAACGCGTTCGCCTCTCCGAACACTTCCCACAGAGTCCCGGCATGGCCGAGGTTCGTGCGCCCCTCGAAATAGAGACCGAACAGCACGACGGCGACCACCGACAGAACGGGCAGCACGGCGTTGTGCCAGCGCAACGGGGTTCCGGGCTCCGGCTCCATGCTCTCGGACCCGGCTTCCGACAGCAGCATGGCTCCCTCGCGGTACAGCCCCTCACCTCGCGAGGCCCTCTGCTCGGCACGCAGCATGGGGCCGAAGTCGCGCTGGAGGACCACGATCAGCCCCACCATCAGAAGCGCTAGGATAGGATAGAACAGGTACGGAATGGAGTGCAGGAACACGGTGAACGGATTCGCATCGGCCAGCGAGGCCACCTCGATCACTCCCCCGGAAGCTGCCGCGGCCGCGGCCAGACCATCGCCAATGAGCGAGATCTCGAACCCCACCCAGGTCGACACGAACACGATCGCCGCCACCGGCGCCGCCGTGGAATCCACGATGTAGGCGAGCTTCTCGCGAGACACCTTCATGCGGTCCGTGATCGGGCGCATCGTGTTGCCGACGATCAGCGTGTTGGCGTAGTCGTCGAAGAAGATGGCGAGGCCGCTGAGGTAGGCCGCCAGCTGCGCGCGGCGCGGCGTCGTGGCGATCGGCTGCACGGCCTCCACGATCCCCCGCGTTCCGCCGCTCCTGCTGATCACCCCGACCATGCCGCCGAGCAGGAACGAGAACACGATGATGGCCGCGTGGTCGGCGTTCACCAGGGCCGGCGCGACGAACGTATCGATCGTGCGCATCGTGGCCGCGATCGGATTCAGGTCGGCGAAGAACAGAGCGCCCAGCCAAACGCCGAAGAA
>CANPVW010000157.1 GCA_947581745.1 Candidatus Benthicola azotiphorus | reverse complement strand
AAGGAGGATCCGGCTCACCGAGGAGGACCTGGCGCTCGTCGTACGATTCGTCGAACAGATCGAGGAAGGGAGCCCATCGTATGGACGGTGGGGAGTGACTCTGGAATACGGCGACGTTCGCACGACTACATACATGGAAGGCGTCCATCCGGCCTTCTCCGATCTGCGGCGCATGTATCCGAAGATGGGCGGGCGCTTCATCAACGAGGCGGATGTCTCGGAACGACGACGCGTGCTCTTCCTCGGCGACTCGATCGCCATCCGCCTGTTCGGCGCGCAGGACCCGGTTGGAAGGCAGCTCAAGCTCGACGGAATTCCTTTTACCGTGATCGGGGTGATGAAGTCGAAGTTCCAGGACAGCATGAACAACGGTCCGGACGAGGACCGGGCGATCATCCCGGCGTCGACGTACAGGGCGATCTACGGCGACCGGTACGTCGAGCACCTGCTGCTCCGTCCGCGCAGCGTCGAGCGGGCCGAGCTCACGAAGCGCGAGATCAACGAGGTTCTGGGCGCGAAATACAAGTTCGACCCGACCGACGACCGGGCGCTGCCGATGTGGGACTTCATCGAGAGTGTGAAGCAGACCGAGGCGATAGGACTCGGGATCCAGCTCTTTCTCGGCCTGGTAGGCCTGTTCACCCTGATCGTGGCCGGTGTGGGAGTGGCGAACATCATGTACGTCGTGGTGAAGGAGCGCACGCGCGAAATCGGAGTGAAGCTGGCGGTGGGGGCGCGGAAGTCTCACATCATGGCGCAGTTCCTGTTCGAAGCACTCTCGATCTCGCTGCTCGGAGGCATCGCCGGCATGGTGTTCTCGGTCGTCGTCGTGCTGGTCGTGGACTCGCTGCCGGCCTCGAACCCGGCGATGAACTACATTGCGAATCCGAAGCTGTCGTGGACGATCACGCTGGCATGCGGATCGATCCTCATGGCGATCGGCCTGCTGTCCGGGCTGCTCCCGGCCCGGAAAGCCGCCAGAATGGACCCCGTGGACTCGCTTCGTTACGAGTGAGCTGATCCGAACCTCTGAGGAGCCGACCGATGGAAGAGTTCTTTATCGCCCTGGTGCCCATCACGCTGATCCTGTCGGCCGCCGGCGTTCTGATCTTCCGCCCGCTCACCAAGCGTCTCGGTAGCGTGATGGAAGCGAACGCGCACGCGCGCCAGCAGGGGGTCGACGACAAGCTCCACCACGAGCACGTGAAGACACTTCTCGAAACTCAAAACCTCAAGATCGAGCAGCTGGAGCAGCGCCTCGAATTCGCCGAGTCCCTTCTCGAGGCGCGCACCTCGGCGACCCGTAGGGTGGGACCGGGCCGCGCCGGCCCGTCGCTGACGTGAGGTCGGGAGGTCGTTAGAGGAAGAAGAAGGCCCCGGCCCGGAGCGAGAACAGGGAGCCGGAGCGCGAGGTACCGGGGACCGAGACGCCGTCGATGTTCAGGTCACCTCCGGTGAACCAGCCGAACTGCCCCGTCACGTCGATCGAGATCGATTCCGCCACCGGGATGTCGACGCCCACCAGGGCCGCCAGCTCGAGGCCGCTGATCGTGGTGGATACCGCGTCCAGGTCGTTCGAGATCTGCATCCACCCGACCCGCCCCTGGATGTAGGGAATCATCTGCGTGTCCTCGCTGAACAGGAGCAGATCCGCGAGGGCGAACACCTCGTATCGATTGGCCGCCGCGTCCTCTTCCTGGATCCCGTGTCGCGAGTAACCCGCGCCGCCGCCGACGCGCAGCGGAACTGACTCGAACTGATACAGCGCCGCGGCCTCGAAGGCCGGCCCACCATCCAGGCTGTCGCCCACGTCACCGGTAATCAGCGTGTACCCTACAGTGGCGTCGATCATGAAGCGGGCCTGCCTTCGCGGATCGAACCGGCCCTGCGCGAATGCCTGGGCGGGCCAGGTGATGGCGACGAACATCCCCGTGAACAGTGCGGCGACCGCGAAGCGTCGCATTTTGGCTCCCGTTGCTCGAAGATTCCGGGACACTCAGCGGAGTCCCGGGTTCGACACTCGCTTCGGGTCCCACTCGTGTCAACACCGCGAATCGCCTCGTTGTTTCATTCGATGTATGTTTATCCGATCCAGCCTCGGACTTCCGAAAGAGGCGGGCAGGGGCCAAGATGTTGGATCAGACCGGGTCGGCGAGGAGTCGCCGGACGTCCGTAGCGCGGAGTGGGCATGACTGAGGACCGACAAGACGGCGGAACGGGCTCGGCTGACTGGAGGGCTTCCGGAGAGGAGCAGCTTCCGACGGATGCCTATCACGTCTGGAAGCCGCGTCCCCTGCTGCGCAGCGTGCATTGGAAGCCGGTGCCGTCTCCGTCGCGGGAGGCGGGGGCGGGCTCGTACGACGTGTTCATCGACCAGCGAGTGTTCAAGGCCGTACACCAGCAGTTGTGGAACGCCGGTCCGGCGGAGCAGCCGTTCGGCTTTCTGGTCGGCGATCTCTGCGAGGATCCCGACACCGGGCGGCGCTACATACTCGTCAGCGCCGCCGTGCCCTCCAGGTTCCCGCTCACTGAGGCCGGGCCGGAGCAGATCCCTGGCGAGTCTCTGGTCGCGATGAAGCTGGAGGTCGATCGGCGCCGGGGGGTCCTCGCGGGGTGGTATCACCGTCACGGCTCGGGCCCCATCGAGTTGACGCCCGAGGACGTGCGCACGCACGAGACGCATTTCGTCGAGCCGTGGCAGATCGCCCTCCTGTTCGTGACCGATCACGCCCATCCGACCGGCGGCTGCTTCCGTCGAAGTTACACCGGCCTCTCCGCGAATACGCCGCTGCCCTTCTTCGAGATGGTGAGCAACGAATCGCTCCTCGCCCGTGGGGTGCGACGATCCTACCTCGATTGGCTCGATGTCGAGACCGTCGATGCGATCGAGGCGGAACCGCCGCCCCGGCCGGCGCCGGCGCCTGAACCTGAGCCGGAACCCGAGCCTGAGCCCGAAGCCGGACCGGAACCCGAGCCGGAGCCCCTGACCGAGATCGCGGACGAAGCGTCGGAGCAGGATCTGGTGTGGACGGCGGACGATGAGGCAGGGGAGAGCGAGTTCCTGGACGAAGACATGCGCCTGGACATCGATCTGGTGCCGGACGAGGACCTGGGCACGGGCGAGACCGCGGACGAAGAACTGGACCTGGACATCGAACTTGTGCCCGACGAGGACCTGCAGGCGGACCAGGATCTGGCCACTGGCGAAGAGACAGCCGCGTCGGAGACGGGGGCGAACGTCGATCTCGCGTCGGACGTCCTCGCCGAGCTGGAGGCGGCGGAGAGCGAGCTCATGTTGCCCGTCGCGGAAGGGACCGGCGAGCTGGACTCAGGCTCGTCAAAGGCCGTCGACGGACTTCCGGAGCCCGGGTGGGACGCCGGTGATGCCGACGACGTCTCCCTTCCGCTGGCGGAGGACGTCAACCTCGACTCCTTCGTGACGGAGGTGGAGGCCGCGGACGTGGCGGCTCAGGTCGATGCGGGAACGGAGGAGGGGGTTGCGGAGCCGCAATGGGACGACGCCGAGTCCGAAGCCGGACCGGAGGTCGATCTCGGAGCCGCTCTGGATGAGCTGGAGGAGCCGCCGGAGTACGGGGAAGAGGGGGCGACCGGCGCCGCGGAGGCCGCCAGGCCAGCACGTGGGCAATCGGTCGCCGAGACCACGGTCGGAGTGATCCCTCAGGCTCCGTCCGCCCGCAAGGCGCGCACGGTGCCGCTCGCGGTCGTCGGGGTGCTCATCGTGATAGCGGTCCTGGCCAGCGCGGTCGTCTTCCTTCGCTCACCGGAAGCCGACGACGACGCCGAGGGTGCCCTGGACGCCATTCCTCCTGCCAGCGCCGAAGCCCTGCCGCAGGGTGGTGGGGCGCCGGTGGCCGGCGAACCCTCGGGGACGGGGGACTCGCCTGAGGCGGCCACGGTCGGCGACACGACGGCGCCCGCCACGGCGGCCGAGCTCGAGCAGCTCGGCGACGGTCTCCTGGAGTCGATCAGCCGGTACTATGGACGGGCGGTGGCCGCCGATGGAGGGCAGGCGACCTGCACCGACCTTCAGGCGGCCTACGTGGAAGTGGAGGATCGCTGGATCGCTTACAACGTGCAGGGAAGGGCCAGGTTCCGGGGCCGTCTCCCGGACGAGCTCGCCGCGAGAGACGAGAGGCTGTACGCAGGCGTGCAGGACGTAGAGCGGGAATTCACGAGGTCGGGTTGCGAACGGCCGTGACGTACTTCGGTCGGGTCTCTTCCTGTGCCTCGCTCACCCTGGTACTCGTATTCGGTCCGGGCCAGTCGGCTGTCGGACAGCAGGTGAGACCTCGGGCCCGCGAGGTCGGCATCGAGATCGGCATGCTCGATCCCGGGCCGCTCAACGCGATCACCGATGTATCGGGGGTGCGGGTCGGCCACAGCACGGTCGCGATCGGGGACTCCATCCGCACCGGTGTGACGGCGATTCTTCCCCATTCCGGCAATCTCTTCGAGGAGAAGGTCTCCGCGGCGATCGTGGTGCGAAACGGCTTCGGGAAGCTCGTCGGTCTGAGCCAGGTCAACGAGCTGGGGCAGATCGAGACGCCGATCCTGCTCACCGGGACGTTGAGTGTGTTTCGAGCTGCCGATGCCCTCGTCGACACGCTGCTCATGGAGCCGGGGAACGAAGACGTCGTATCGATCAATCCCGTGGTCGGCGAGACCAACGACGGCTACTTGAGCGACATCCGGGCCCGGCCGATCGAACCGCGGCACGTTCGGGAGGCGCTTCGCTCGGCGTCCGGAGGGGCCGTCGAAGAGGGCTCGGTGGGGGCCGGGACGGGGACGCGTGCCCTCGGTTGGAAGGGTGGCATCGGGACATCATCCCGACGACTCCCTGAATCGGCGGGCGGCTATACGGTGGGGGTGCTGGTGCAAACGAACTACGGCGGGCTCCT
>CANPVW010000156.1 GCA_947581745.1 Candidatus Benthicola azotiphorus | reverse complement strand
GCCCCTGTTGCGCGAAGCGCTCGCGATGCATCGCGAGACGCTCGGACCGTCCGGCCCCCAGGTGGCCGAGGATCTCGATACCCTCGCCATCGTCCTGCGGGCGCGCGGCCAGCTCGACGAGGCGGACGAGTGGATCAACCGGGCCATCGAGCTCGAGCCGGGCAACCCGAGCTGGAAGCGATACCGCGTGCACCTGGCCCAGCTCCGAGGCAATGACGCCGAGGCCCGCCGCCTCAACGAGGAGCTGCGCCGGGAAAGGAGCGCGGACCCGTACTGGTTGGAGCGGACGTACGAGCTCGAGTTCCTGCTCGATGCGGAAGATGGACGTCTCGCCGAGGCCCGGTCTTCGCTGCGCGAGGCCGTCCGGGCCGGAGCCGAGGAAGGCCCGGCCGATGGGCTCGCGGTGAGCCTGAACGCGGCCGAGCTGTCGCTTGCGCTGGGCGATCCGGGCCTGGCGGCGCGGCAGGTCGAGTCGGCGCTCGACGAGTACCCGCTCGAGTCGATCCCCGCCCTCGACCGCCCCGCGTGGGCCGCGGCCTCGATCCTGGCCCGATCGGGGCGCCCCGACGAGGCGCGGCGCCTTCTGGAAGGGCAAAGGGCCGAGCTGGGTCCGGTCGCCGATCGCCATCAGCTCCACTTCGACATCGCCGAGGCCTGGATCGATGTCGCGGAAGGTCGAGCCGAGGAGGCGATCCCGGTTCTCCGGGGCGCTGACGGCGGCTACGCCTGCGAGCCCTGTGCGGACCACGCGGTGGCCACCGCCTTCGACCGGGCCGGACAGCCTGATTCGGCGGTCGCCTACTACGAGAAGTACCTGGAGCCGGTTCAGCTGTGGCGCGCGTGGGTGGACGGGACGTGGAGGGGCTGGACTCTCGAGCGTCTCGGCCAGCTGTATGACGAGCTGGGGGAGCCGGACAAAGCGGCCGGCTACTACGGGATGTTCGTCGACCTGTGGGCGGATGCCGACCCCGAGCTGCAGCCACGAGTCGAGGCGGCGCGAGCGCGCATGGAAGAGATCGTGAGGGAGCGCGGATGAGCGGACCGATGAAGCTGCTGGACGGCCTCAAGCAGCGCTCGGTGTGGCAGGTTCTCGCCGTCTACCTCGGCGTGTCGTGGGTCGCCCTGCAGGTGGTCGACCTGCTGAAGCAGAACATGGGGCTTCCGGACTGGGTGTTCCCGTTCGCGATCGTGCTCCTGGTGATTGGGCTCCCGATCATCCTGGCCACGGCGATGCTGCAGGGAAGGCCGGGCGGAGGGACGCCGGCTGGGGCTCCGGCTGCGAGCGAGGGTTCCGGCCCAGAGACCTCGAAGACGCCGGCACCACATGCTTCGAGCGAGCTCGCTCCGCGCCGGCTGTTCACGTGGCGCAACGCGATGGTCGGAGGCGGGCTGGCCTTCGCGCTCCTCGCCGTGGTGACGACCGGATTCATGTTCATGCGCAACCGCGGCATCGGGCCGGTCGGCTCCCTCGTCGCCAAGGGGCTGATCGACGAGCGCAGTCCCGTGATCCTCGCGGACTTCGTCGCGGACGATGAAGGGCTCTCACGGGCCGCCACGGAAGCGTTCCGCGTGGACCTGTCCCAGACCCGGATCGTGAAGGTGGCCGAGCGGTCGAGCCTCGAGCCTACTCTCGAGCGCATGCAGGTGGATCCGGAGCAACCGCTGACCGAGACCGTCGCCCGCGAAGCAGCGGCTCGCGAGGGGATCCCGGCCGTGATCGCCGGCGAGATCACGAAAGCGGGTAGCGGCTACGTCCTGACGGCCCGGGTCGTGAAGCCTGAGGGAACCGAGCTGGCATCGCACCGGGAGACCGCGCGTGACGATGGCGAGATCATTCCGGCGATCGACCGCCTGTCCGGCAAGATCCGGGAGAAGATAGGCGAGTCGTTCAGCTCGCTCCGCGCGGACGCGCCGCTCGCCGCTGTCACCACCTCCTCGCTCGAGGCGCTCGAGCTCTACTCGGAGGCACTCGATGCCATCGATCGCGGCGACAGCCAGACGGGAATTCGGCTGCTCGAGGAAGCCGTGGAAATCGACCCCGAATTCGCGAGCGCCTGGCGCAAGCTCGGCACCGAGCTGAGCAATCGGCGGCAAGGTCGGGCACGCGCGACGGAGGCCCTCGAGCGCGCCTACGAGCTTCGCGACCGCCTGACCCCCAGGGAACGCTACCTCACGGAGGCTACCTACTTCTATTCGCGCTTCGACGAAACCCGGGCGATAGCCGCATACGAGAGGATGCTGGACCTCGATCCGAACGATGGCTGGGCCCTCAACAACCTGTCGCTCATCTACGGCGGTCTGGGTGAAGACGAGCGCGCGCTGGAGCTCCTGCAGCGAGCGATCGCCGTAGACACGAACTCGATCACCCTCGGGAACGTGGCGGAGCGACAGGCCGCTCTCGGTCGCTTCGACGAAGCGGCGCAGACGATCGCGGCCGGACGCCGGCTGTTTCCGGATGACCCCCAGTACTACTTCGGCGCCGCTCGACTCGCCGAGGACATGGAGGACTACGACCGGGCGCTCGCCGTGCTCGACACCCTGGCGACTGCACTTCCTGCCAATGCCCGAGCGCAGGCGGGCGTCAGATTCAGCCGGGCCGGAATCGCGCAGCTGCGGGGCCGTCTCGCGGATGCTGCGGAGCAACAGAGTGAGGGACGGGAGATCCTGCGGCAGATGGGGCGTCCGGGCGCCAACTATGATTGGGGCAGCTTCTGGATGACGCTGGAATTCCGGCGGGACACGGCGGCTGCGCGAGACGTCCTGGATGAGATGTTTTCGGAGCACCCTCCGGAAGAAATAGAGGAGCCGCTCGATCGACCCTACATCGGGTTCGCGAATGCGTACGCAGCCGTGGGCCAGGCCGACGAAGCGCGGGCCATGATCGCGGCGTTCCGGGAGGCCGTGCCCGACGCGCCGGACGACCGGTGGACGGACGACGTGGCCGAACTGGAGGGTCTCGCGGCCTTCCACGAGGGCCGGTACGAGGAAGCGATCGACCATTTCCTCGAGCTGCGGCGCTTGTTGCCGGGATGCGAGGCGTGCGGGCTGAGAGAAATCGGCGAGGTTCACGACGCCGCGGGGCGGGCGGATTCAGCGATTGTCTGGTATTTGCAGGAGCTCGAGCTCCCGAACGGGCGAGCTCAGGATCGTCCCTTCCTGTTCGAGCGCCTGGGCCAGCTGTACGACGAGCAGGGTGATCTCGAGAACGCGGCCGTCTACTATGCCCGCTTCGTCGAATTGTGGGAGGACGCGGACCCGGAGCTGCGGCCTCGCGTCGAGGCGGCCCGGGGGCGATTACAGGAGATCGTGAGGGAGCGCGGATGAAGAGCCGCTCTCTGTGGCAGATCCTGGCATTCTACGCCGCCGCTTCCTGGCTGGTGCTCCAGGTGGTGGACGTGGTCAAGGACAACCTCGGGCTTCCGGACTGGGTGTTCCCGTTCGCCATGCTCCTGCTGCTGATCGGTCTGCCCATCATCGTGGCGACGGCCGTGGTGCAGGCGCGGCACACCCCTGGGGCGACCGTGGCCGCTGCCTCGGGAGGCGAGAAGGCCTCGGCGCCGGCGTCCGCCGGGGAGCCCGGCCAAGCCACGCGCCGACTGCTTACGTGGCGAAACGCGCTCCTTGGAGGCGCGGCGGCGTTCGTGCTGTTGGCCGCTGTGACGACCGGCTTCATGTTCATGCGAAACCGGGGCATTGGGCCGGTGGGGTCGCTGGTGGCGAAGGGGATGCTGGCATCCCAGGCGCCGATCGTGCTTGCCGAATTCGATTCCCCGGATCCGTCGATCGGTTCGGCCGCGACCGAGGCACTCCGGATCGATCTCTCGCAGTCCAAGGTGGTGTCGCTCGTCGATCCTGCCTCCGTCACGGATGCGCTGGTCCGGATGCAGCGCGATCCGGCGGTGCCGCTAACCGCGGAAACGGCACGCGAGGTCGCGATCCGAGAGGGCTACGCCGCCGTGATCGCCGGCCAGATCACGGCCGTAGGGAGCGGATACCAGCTGACGTCCCGCATCGTCGATGCGGCCAGTGGTCAGACCCTGGCATCGGATCGGCAGTCGGCGGCCAACGCGGACGAGATCATCCCGGCGATCGACCGGCTGTCCGCCCGCATGCGGGAGCGCGTGGGGGAGTCGTACTCGGATCTGCGGGCCGACGAGCCCCTCGCAAAGGTCACGACAGGCTCGCTCGAGGCGCTCAAGAAATACTCACAGGGCGTCGAGCTCTTCGAAGTGGGCGGCGACGAAGCGGTCGGGAATTCTCTCCTCGAGGAGGCGGTCCGGCTCGATCCCGGGTTCGCGATGGCGTGGCGCAAGCTCGGCCTAACTCGCACGGGCGGATGGGGCCGACGGGTGGAGGCCTTCGAGAAGGCCTACGAGCTCAGGGATCGGCTGACGGAGCGAGAGCGCCTGCTCACCGAGGCGACGTACTACGCGCAGGTCACGCTGGACTACCAGGCCGCCATCACCGCCTACGAGCGCCTGATCGAGCTCGATCCGAACGATGACTGGGCCCTGAACAACCTCGGTGCGACGTACGCCGATCTAGGTGAATGGGCGCAGGCCGAGCGCTACTTCGAAGCCGCCAGTGCGGCCGACTCCGGAGGCGCCCTGCCTTTCCGCAACACCGCGGCCGCGGAGATCAACCAGGGAAAGCTGGACGAGGCGGAGGTCACGCTCGCCTGGACGCTCGAGCACTTCCCCGGGGACCGGACCGCGGCCGGGTTCGCCGTGGCCCTGGAGACGAACCGGGGGGACTACCAAGCGGCGAAGGTCGCCGCGGAGCACTTCGACGACCTGGGGTCCGATCCGGCCGTCATGATGGACAAGACCTCCTGGCTGGCGTCGATCGCGGCGACGCAGGGGGAGCTGGCGGAGGCGGAGCGCCTGATGATGGAGTCGGCGCGGCACCACGAGGCCTCCGGGCGCGCCAACCCGATGATGGACATGACCCAGGGCCTGTTCTGGATCGATCTCGGTGTGCGGGAGGACCGGGCCCGAGCGAGGGATCGGCTCGAGAAGATCTTGGAAGCAGACGGGTTCACGGAAGAGACGCCCCTCGACCGGCCGTACCTGCGCGCCATCGGAATGCTCTCGAACGTCGGCAGCCGGACCGAGGTCGAGTCCCTGAAGGAGGAATTCGAGTCGGAAGTGCCGGACGAGTACCGGCAGGACCTCGAAGACAACTATCTGAGCTGGGATGCGAACCTCCTCGCGCGGGACGGTGACTACGAGGCGGCCATCGACCTCCTGCGCCAGCGAGAGCTCCGGGGCTGCGAGCTGTGCAAGTACATGCCGCTGGCGGAGTACTTCGACGAAGCGGGCATGGCGGATTCCGCCATCGCCTACTACGAGGGCTACGTGAACGCCTTCACCACCCAACGCATCTTCTGGGACGCGAACAACCTCGGGCCCACGCTGGAGCGTCTCGGCGAGCTGTACGACGGGAGGGGCGACCTCGAGAACGCCGCCGTGTACTACGCGCGATTCGTCGAGCTGTGGGCGGACGCGGATCCCGAGCTCCAGCCGCGGGTGGAAGCCGCTCGTGCACGTCTGGAAGAGATCATAAGGGAGCGCGGATGATGCGACGGCCCCCTAACGGAGTCACCGAATGAAGAAGCTCCTCGGCGAGATCCACAGCCGGTCGGTGTGGCAGGTGCTCGGCATCTACCTCGCAGGCTCCTGGATCGTCCTGCAGGTGGTGGACCAGCTGGTGCAGAGCGCGGGACTTCCCGACTGGGTGCCATCGCTCGCGCTGGTGCTCCTTCTCATCGGCCTCCCGATGGTGCTGGCGACGGCCATCGTGCAGCACGGCATGCCCGGTAGGGACGCACCGGCCGGACCCGCCGCTCCGGCGCCGGCGTTGCCCGAGCCGGAAGCGGTTGCGACGGACCCGCGACCCGACGCGCAAACCGCGCCGGCGCCGCGGCCCACCGCCGTACGGGGCAATTGGTTCAAGCGGAACGTGTTCACGTGGCGGAACGCAATCGCGGGTGGCGTCGCGGCCCTCGCTCTGTTCGGTGCGGCCACGGCGGTCTGGATGGTGCTTCGCACGGCGGGCGTCGGGACGGCCGGCACGTTGGTCGCCAAGGGTCTGATCGACAGCGGCGACCGCGTGATCCTGGCCGATTTCTCGGGAGACTCGGCGCTGGCGGCGGTGGCCACGATGGCCGTGCGGGTCGACCTCGGCCAGTCCGACGTGGTCTCGGTGGCCGAGCCGTCCTACGTCGCGGCCGTACTCGATCGAATGCAGGTCGACCTCGCGCCGGGAGCGCCGCTCGCAGCGGACCTGGCCCGCGAAGCCGCGATCCGCGAGGGACTGAAGGCCGTCATCTCGGGCGACGTGGCCACGGTGGCCGGCAGCCACGTCATCTCGGTTCGCGTCACCGCCGCCGAATCGGGGGACGACCTCGTCACCCTGCGGGAGACCGCCTCGGACTCGACGAAGGTCATGGAATCCGTCGACCGCCTGTCCCGTCAGCTGCGCCAGAGACTCGGCGAGTCGCTCGGATCGATCCGCAACAGCGCTTCGCTGGCGAAAGCGACGACATCGTCGCTGGAGGCGCTCCGGCGCTACTCATCGGCGCTCCACGCTATCGATGTGGGTGACAACGAGAAGGGCATCGCCCTGCTGGACGAGGCGATCGCTCTCGACTCCACTTTCGGCATGGCGTGGCGCAAGCTCGCGACCGCCGATCCGGAGCGCCGCGAGACGGCCGCGACCCGTGCGTACGAGCTGCGGGACCGAATGACGGACCGCGAGCGATACCACGCGATCGGCCTGTACCACATCTACGTGGATGACGACTTCGACGCGGCGGTCACCGCCTACAGCACGTTGCTCGACCTGTATCCGGAGGACGCGTGGGCCCTGAACAATCTCGGCCAGGCCTACGCGCTACGAGGGGAAGCGGATCTCGCCGCCGTCATGTACGGCCGGGCAATCGCCGCCGATCCTTACTCCAGCCCCATCCAGTACACGAACCTCATCTTCGCTCTGCACTGGGCGGGCGAGATCGATTCGGCCTACGCAGTGCTGGACAAGCTCGCGGAAGCGCAGCCCGGCCACCCGTTTTACGACCGCTTTTCGGCGGCCCTGTCCATGTCGGAGGGCGACTACGAGGCGGCGGAAGAGAAGCTTCATCCGTTGCTGGAGAGCGAGATGCTCGGGCAGCGCAGGTGGGCCACGAATCAGCTGTCCGCCATCGAGAAGGTCCGTGGGCACATCGAGCGAGCGGAGAGGCTGCGGCGCGAGAGCGCAGAAGACCTGGACTCTCTGGACGTCGCGTTCTGGTGGGGCGACGTGGACATCGACCTCAGGCACGACACCGCCTCGGCCATGCGCCGGCTCGACCGTGCGGTGAGGCAGGTACCGGACAGCGTGATCGCCGATGCAGGAATCGGCCTGGGATTCTGGTACACGTACCTCGGGCGGCAGGAGGAAGGACGAGCGTACTACGAGCGGGGACTCCGGGCCGATTCGGTGCGTCTGGCGAACGCACCGCCGTGGCAGAACGACGTCAGAGAGCTCAACTGGGAAGCGGCGAGAGCCTACGCGTCGGGCGACTACGAGGGCGCCCTGCGTTCGGGACGAGCCGTCATGGACCTGCGGGCGGAGAAGATGCCGGACCGCGATCCCGCGCAAGACGCGGACGACATCGCGGACCTGCTCTACGTGTCCGGCGACAGGGAAGAAGCGATCGAGCAGTACGAGACCTGGCTCGGCCGTCGCCAGCTGTGGCGGGCGTGGTCCGACGACCGGCTTGCCCCGACGCTCGAACGGGTGGCTCAGCTGTACGACGAGCTCGGTGACACCGAGAACGCGGCGGTCTACTACGCGCAGTTCGTGGAGGTGTGGGCGAACGCCGATCCCGAGTTTCAGCCGCGGGTCGAGGCGGCCCGAGCGCGCCTCGAGGAGATCGTCAGAGAGCGCGGATGAAGAAGCTGATTCGCGAGGCCCACCGGCGGTCGCTGTGGCAGGTGCTCGGCATCTACCTGGCCGGTTCCTGGGTCGCTCTCGAGGTCACCGCGCAGATCGCGAGCACCCTGGCGCTCCCCGAATGGGTGGCGCCTTTCGCCGTGGTTCTGCTCGTGATCGGCTTTCCGATCGTCATGGCGACCGCGTTCGTGCAGGAAGGGATGGGTGGGTCCTCGGAGCCGACGGCCCGGCGCGACGCCTCCGCTGCCGTCGGCGGCCTGGAGGCAGCGGCTGCGACCCGTGGCGAGCCGGACGGGCTGCCCGAGCGGGCTCCGGCCGGCACCCGCCGGCTCCTCACCTGGCGGAACGCGCTCGGCGGCGGAGTGCTGGCGTTCGCGCTTCTCGGCCTCGTCACCATCGGCTGGATCGTCGCCCGTACCCTGGGAATCGGCGCCGCGGGGACGCTCGTGGCCAAGGGCGTCCTGGACGAACAGACCACCATACTCGTCACCGAGTTCGCTTCGCCCGACTCCCTGCTCGCGCGCGCGGCGACCGAGGCTTTCAGCATCGACTTCTCGGATTCCCGCGTCGTGCGGGTCGCCAGTCCGTCCACCGTGAAGGCCGCCCTGGAGCGAATGGAGCTGGAGCCCGGCACGGTGGTCGATGCCGATGTGGGGATGGAGCTTGCCGAGCGCGAAGGAATCCCGGCCATCGTGATGGGAGAGATCACGCCGGCAGGGAGCGGTTACGTGCTGTCGGCCCGTCTCGTTTCAGCCCTCGACGGGACGGTTCTCGTCCAGCAGCGCCAGTCGGCGGCCAACGACGAGGAGATCATCCCGGCGATCGACAGGCTGTCGAAGGGCATGCGGGAGCGCGTGGGAGACCGGCTGCTGGACATCGGCTCGAGCGCGCCGCTGGAGCAGGTGACGACTGCCGATCTCGAAGCCCTGCGCCTCTACTCGCAGGGCGCGGCCCTGAGACAGCGCGAGGGCCCATCCGAGCGGGTGGAAGCACTGATGAAGGAGGCGATCGCGCGCGACTCGGCGTT
>CANPVW010000155.1 GCA_947581745.1 Candidatus Benthicola azotiphorus | reverse complement strand
CCGTATCCGCTTCCCGCCGTTCCATCTCGTACACGAGTGACGTCAGGATTCGCGCCCCGGTGCAGCCCAGCGGGTGGCCGAGCGCGATCGCCCCGCCGTTCACGTTCACCCGCCCGGGGTCGAGTCCGAGCTCGCGGATGCAGGCCAGCGACTGGGCGGCGAACGCCTCGTTCAGCTCCACGAGGTCCACGTCGTCGATGTCGAGCCCGGAGCGGGCCAGGACCTTCCGGACGGCGGGCACGGGCCCGATGCCCATGCAGGAAGGATCGACGCCGGCCACGGCCGCCACGCCGATCCGGGCCAGCGGCCGCAGTCCGAGCTCGCGGGCCGCCTCCCGGCTGGCCACGAGGATCGCGGCGGCGCCGTCGTTGATGCCCGACGACGATCCCGCCGTGATCGTGCCGCCTTCCCGGAACGCCGGTCGAAGGCGAGCGAGCCCCTCCAGCGTCACTTCGGGCCGCGGGTGCTCGTCGCGCGATACGATCTCGGGCTCTCCCTTGCGGCGCGGGATCTCGACGGGGACGATCTCGGCGTCGAACAGGCCGTCCTCGATGGCCCGGGCCGCGCGGCGCTGGCTCTCGACCGCGAACGCGTCCTGGTCCTCTCGCGTGACGGCGTAGCGCTCCGCCACCACCTCCGCCGTCTCACCGAGCGAGATCGTCCACTCCGGGGGCATGAGCGGATTCGTGAACCGCCACCCGATGGTCGAGTCGGCCGAATCGGGGGCCGCGCGCACCCAGCCGGAATCCGGCTTCATGGTCACCCACGGGGCCCGCGTCATGCTCTCCACCCCACCCGAGATGAACACGTCGCCCTCGCCGCAGCGGATTGCGTGCCCCGCCGTGATCACGGACTGCAGGCCGGAGCCGCACAGGCGGTTCACGGTCTGGCCCGCCACCTCCACCGGCAGCCCGGCGAGCAGCGAGGCCATGCGCGCCACGTTGCGGTTGTCCTCGCCGGCCCCGTTCGTACAGCCCATCACGACGTCCTCGATGCGGTCCGTCGGGACGCCCGTCCGGCGCACCAGCTCGCCGATCGCGAGTGCCAGGAGATCGTCGGGGCGGACCCGCGCGAGCGCTCCTCCGTGACGCCCGACGGGAGTGCGGACGGCTCCGCAGATCAGGGCGTCCCGAGGGTCCGGCTTCCGGTCGGTCATCGATCGCTCCGTCCGATCAGTCGAGCGCCACCCACACGCTCTTGATCTGGGTGTATTCCTCGAGCGCGCGCTCACCGAGGTCGCGCCCGAATCCGGATTGCTTGAAGCCCCCGAACGGCGAGGCCGGGTCGTAGCGGTTGTAGGTGTTGACCCACACGGTCCCGGCCCGCACGCCGCGCGCGAATCGGTGCGCCTGGCCCACGTCCCGGGTCCACACGCCCGCCGCGAGGCCGTAGATCGTCCGGTTGGCCTGTTCCACCGCGTCGTCCAGGTCCTCGAACGCCATGCTGGCGAGCACCGGTCCGAAGATCTCCTCGCGCGCGATCTTCATGTCGGGTGACACATCGTCGAACACGGTGGCCTCGACGAAGTAGCCGCGTCCGTCCACCGTGGCCGGCCGGCCCCCGGTTCTCAGTGTGGCTCCCTCGGAGATCCCGGCCTCGATGTAGGACAGAACCCGCTGGTGCTGCTCCCTGGACACGATGGCGCCGAGTCGGGTCTTCGGGTGGGTCGGGTCGCCGACCGTCATCGAGGCGGCCCGTTCGGTGAGCCGCTCCATGAACTCGTCCTTGACCGAGGACTGGACGAGCAGCCGGGAACCGGCCGCGCACACCTCGCCCTTGCCATAGAAGATCCCGGTCGTGACGCCGCGCGCCGCCGCCTCCAGGTCGGCATCGGCGAACACCACGTTGGGCGACTTCCCGCCCAGCTCCAGGGACACCTTCTTGAGGCTCCCGGCCGCCGTCCGCATCACGATGCGCCCCGTTTCGGTGGATCCGGTGAACGCGATCTTGTCGATCCCCGGGTGCTCCACCATGGCCTGCCCGGTGACCGGACCCCGCCCCGGGATCACGTTGACGATGCCGGGCGGGAAGCCCGCCTCCAGAGCGAGCTCGCCGAGCAGCAGGGCGGTGAGAGGCGTTTCCTCCGCCGGCTTCAGGATGACGGCGTTCCCGCACGCCAATGCGGGCGCCAGCTTCCACGACGCGATGTTCAGAGGGAAGTTCCAGGGGACGATCGCGCCGATCACGCCGATCGGCTCGCGCAGCGTGTAGTTGAGAAACGGTCCCGACACCGGGATCACGTCGCCGGACAGCTTGTCGGCCCACCCGGCGAAGTACCGGAAGTTGGCGACGACGAACGGCAGGTCGACCTTGGCCGACTCGAAGGACGGCTTCCCGTTGTCCCGCGTCTCGATCTCCGCGATGAAGGAGAGGTTCTCCTCCACCAGGTCCGCCAGCCTCCACAACAGGGCGGCGCGCCGGTGCGGATCCATGTCGCGCCACGCGGGGTCCTCGAAGGCCTCGCGCGCGGAACGGACGGCGGCGTCCACCTCCTCCGGCCCCGCTTCCTCGATCTCGGCGATCACTTCCTCGGTGGCCGGGTTCACGGTGGGGAAGCGGTCGCTTCCGTCCACCCATTCGCCACCGATCCACAATCTGGTCCGCAGCTCCATGACTACCTTTCGGGGGGATTCGGCGTTTGCGGATGGAAGCCGTCGCCCGACCCGGCGACATGGCGCGGGCCGGGCTCGGCCGATGCGATCAGGTGCCCGTGAATTCCGGCTTCCGCTTCTCCACGTAGGCGTCCAGCCCCTCGCGGGCGTCCGCTCCCTGGAACAGCAGCTGCTGCAGCTCGCGCTCGATCGCCAGCCCCTCGGAAAACGGAACCTCCACCCCGCTGCACACCGCGCGCTTGATGCGCCCCACGGCCCGGGAGGCCTTGTTGGGCGGCACGAACTGACGGGCGTACTCCATCACCGAGTCGAAGAAGCCCTCCGCCTCGAAGATCTTGTTGACGAGCCCCAGCTCCAGGGCCGTATCGAAATCGAACGTGGTCCCTTCCACCATCAGCTCGATCGCCTTCGACTTCCCGAGCAGTCGTCCGAGGCGCTGCGTGCCGCCGGTTCCCGGGAGGACGCCCAGCGTGACTTCGGGAAGGCCGATCTTGCCGCCGCCCGCCTTGGCGATCCGAAGGTCGCAAGCCAGGGCGATCTCCAGACCGCCGCCCACCGTGTGCCCGTTGAGCGCCCCGATCACCAGCTTCGGCGTCTGCTCGAGCCGGGTCAGGGTCTCGTTGGCGTGCAGGCAGAAGTAGTACTTGAAGTACGGATCGGAGGTCTGGAGCATCTGGATGTTGGCGCCGGCCGAGAAGAACTTCTCACCCGCGCCCCGGATCACCAGGACGTGCACCGCCTCGTCGAATCGGGCCGCGACGATCACCTCGTCGAGCTCCCGCATCATCTCGTGCGTGTAGGTGTTCGCGGGCGGATCGTCCATCGTGATCACCGCCACGCCGTCCACGACCTCGTATCGAATCAGCTTGTCCGCCATTTCGTGCGTCTCTCCGTTCAGTGGGATGCCGTCCTTCTCGCAACATTCCAACCTAGCTAGTGATGTGGCGCAGCCACAATCGGACGCGGCCGGCGTCGCCGGGCGCAGCGCGTCTTGGTAAGCGCGGGCGCGGGCGCTAGGTTTGCGTGTCACGAGCACCCGCCCGGCACCGCGCGCCCCGTTCGGGCGCACCCCGGCCGATGAGAACGCGGCCGTCGCGGGTATCCTCGAGGCCGACCTGCTAGCGAACCCGATGCTGGCGCGCTTCGCCGCGCACCGGGCGGCGTTCCTCTCACCGCCCGCGCGTCGAGCCTGCCGGGGAGTGAACCGACCGTGTCCGAAGTGATCAATACCCTGGGGATCATCGCCGTCTCGATCCTGGTGGTCGGGGCGCTGGCGTATGCCGTCCTCCGGCACCTGCCGCACAGCCGGAGCATGGGGGGTGTCCTGCTGGACCGCGCCACCTCCAAGGGAGCCGGCTACCTGTCCGCGCCCGACCGGCACGACCTCGAGGGCCGCATCGGGAAGGCGCTCACCGATCTCCGGCCCTCCGGCACGGTGTCGATCGACGGCGAGCGAGTCGACGTCGTGACGGAGGGACCGTGGGTGGAGAAGGGAGACATGGTGGTCGTTCTGCGCGCGGAGAGCTACCGCCACGTGGTCCGCGCGGCGGAACCGGACGAGGCCGAGGGCAAAGCGGTGGCTCCGGAGGAGCATGGAGATTCGGCGGATCCGGCCGGTACGGCCTGATCCTGGACGCAGTCCGGCTGCGAATGAATCCGTGGACCGGGTGTACGTACTACGGCGGATGAAACCAATCCGAGCCCGCGGTGGAACCAGGCGGGCCACAAGCAACGGGAGTTGAAGCCATGACCGAGAGCACAGCGGTGGGGGCGATTCTGGTCGTATTTCTCGCATTCTTCCTGTTGATGATCATTACCTGGGCGGTTCCGGTTCGACTGTGGATCGAGGCGTTCGCCAGTGGAGTGCACGTCGGACTCGGCAGCTTGATCGGAATGCGCCTCCGGAAGGTGAATCCGGCCGGCATCATCCGTCCCCTGATCGCGGCCACGAAGGCCGGGCTCAGCCTGGACGTGAACGAGCTGGAGGCGCACTACCTGGCCGGCGGCGATGTCGCGCGCGTGGGCAACGCCCTGATCTCGGCCGACAAGGCGAACATCGATCTCGGATTCGAGCAGGCCGCGGCGATTGACCTGGCCGGCCGCGACGTGCTCGAGGCGGTCCAGGTGTCCGTGAACCCGAAGGTGATCAACACGCCGAAGGTGGCCGCGATGGCGAAGGACGGCATCCAGTTGATCGCGATCGCCAGGGTCACGGTACGCGCGAACATCAACCGGCTCGTCGGTGGAGCGGGCGAGGAGACGATCCTGGCCCGGGTCGGCGAGGGAATCGTGAGCACGATCGGCTCGGCGGACTCGCACAAGGCCGTGCTGGAGAACCCGGACAAGATCTCGAAGACCGTGCTCGCCAAGGGACTGGACAGCGGCACCGCTTTCGAGATCCTCTCGATCGACATCGCGGACGTGGACGTCGGCAAGAACATCGGAGCCGAGCTCCAGATCGACCAGGCGGAGGCGGACAAGCAGATCGCACAGGCGAAGGCGGAAGAGCGACGGGCCCTGGCCGTGGCCACGGAGCAGGAGAACCGGGCGCGCGTCGAGCAGATGCGGGCGGAGGTCGTCAAGGCCGAAGCCGAGATACCCCTCGCCATGGCAGAGGCCTTCCGTTCGGGATCGCTCGGCGTGATGGACTACATGCGGTTCCGGAACATGGAGTCGGACACTCGCATGCGCGACTCCATCGCGGGGACGAAGGAAGAGGCGGAGATCTGACATGGAGCAGTTCTTCGTCATCATCGCGGTGATCGTCTTCATCATGTTCCGGGGGGCGGCTGGAAGCCGGCGCCGTCTTCCGGGTCGGGACCCGTACGAAGTCGGGTCCCCGGGCGGCGGTCCGATCGACGTGGTCGGCACCTCGCGGCAGAAGTCCCTCGAAGCCCAGCAGAGGGCGATCGAAGCGCTGCGGCGATGGGAAGAGAAGCAGGGGCTGTCGGGCGGAGCCGCCGGCTCCGGCGGCTCGACCGTGGCTCCGACGGTTCCCTCGACCGCGAGGACCCGGGTCGCCCGTCCGGCCAACCTCTCCGGTCGGACGACCGCGGGGAGGAAGCGCCGGGAGGCCTACGCCGAGATCGCCCGGATGCTCGATCCGGCGGAGCTCGGGGCCGAGGCGCCGCGGGGCGCACGCCGTTTCGAGGTCAAGAACTCCCGGGAGGACGTGCCGGCCGCCGCCGAGTCCCCGCCGTCCTGGGACGCCACGGAGGTGCGGGCCCCGCGCGTCCGGCCCGCGGCGACGGAGGGATCGCCATCCGAGCGTCGGCCGGCGGATGCGTCTGGCCGCTCCGGCCGCGGGAAGCGAGGCTCATCCGCGGGTGAAGCGCTGGCGAGGCTCGAGGGCCTTCCGCTGGCGGCGCGTGCGGTGGTGTACGCCGAGATTCTGGGACCGCCCCGCTCGGCTTCCTGAACTTCCGCGCGGAGGCGGTTTCGCGGGTGCTCGCGAGCCGCCGCCGCCCTCCGCGACTCTGGCGGCCCCATCCGCGGTGTGAAATATTGTCTCACATTCGGATCCGCGTGGGTCCGCTCTGAAGGGCCACATTCCGGGCAGCGGTGCCGCCGCGGGCGTCCCGCTCGATCATCCCCAACCCACGAGCCGACTTGGGTAGCAAGGGAAGTGCACCGTCCAGCGACATCGGCACCCGTCTCGGCGCCCTGTGCGAGACGGGGAGCGCGATCCTGGAGGCTCCTGACCTCCAGGAGATCCTGTCCATCGTGACCGAGCGCACTCGCGTCCTGTTCGGCGGATCGGGCGCGGCCGTCACGTTCTACGACGCGGACGCGATGGAGCTGTTCGTGGCGGGGGCGAGCGGCTCGCTGGAAGGTATCAGGGGGGCCCGGTATCCCATCGAAGGCACGCTGAGCCACGTCGCGATCCGCGAGAGCCGGGCCGTCATCGACAATGACGTTCCCGACGAGCCCTTCTACGAGGCGCTGGTCCTCGACCCCGGCGAGCCCCGCACCGTGCTGGCCGCGCCGCTGCGTCAGCGGTCCGGCTCCCTCGGCACGCTGATCGTGGTGGGCCGGCCGGCTCCCGGATTCCTCACTGAGGGGGCGGACCTCCTGTACGCGTTCGGCCATCTGGCAGGTCTCGCGATTCAGAACGCGAGGCTCCTGGAGGCGGAGACGGCCCGGGCGGAGCTTTCGGACAGCCTGCGAGCCGAGAGCGAAGACCACATCACGATACTCGAGGACCTGCACGCGGCGGAGGTGGCCGTGGCGTCGGATCTCGAGCTCGACGCCGTCCTCCAGACCGTCGCCGACCGGGCCCGGAATCTCACCAGCGCCGA